>JBKHVQ010000269.1:0-18085 GCA_046569985.1 Thermoleophilia bacterium
GTGGTGCGACGGGCGCTGGCGGGGCGGAGGCTGGCCCCCCTGGTGTGGCTCACCTTCGTCGCCAACTTCGCCTTCATCGGCATGGAGACCACCTTCGCCCTCTTCGGCTCGCACCGCCTCGGGTACGACATGGTCGAGATGGGCCTCCTGTTCGCCTACATCGGCGCGCTGGCGGTGGTCTCCCAGGGGTTCCTGGTGCGCCGTCTGGTCGCGCGGTCGGGTGAGGTGCGGGTGCTGATCGCCGGCCTGGTGGCCACCGGCGCCGGGCTGTTGCTGATGGCCCCCGCGTACTCGCTGTGGCTGCTGCTGCCGGCGCTCGCGCTGCTGGCGGTCGGATCGGGCCTCGTGTTCGCGACCACCACCACGCTGATCTCCCTCGCGTCGGGAGAGGGGGAGCAGGGGGCCATGCTCGGGCTGACGGCCTCCGTCGGCGCCGCCGCGCGCATCGCCGGCCCGTTGGTGGGCGGTGCGCTCTTCCAGCATGTCGCCGTGGCCGCCCCGCTGGTGGTGGGCGGGGTGCTGTTCGCCCTGTGCGCCGTCGCCGCGCTGTGGATGTCGGCCCGCACCGCGGTGGCTCCCACCGCCTGACCGAAGCCGCCGGGCCTCTCGTCGGTGACACCCGGACGCCGCAGGTGAGGCGTCCGTCCCTATTTTTGGAGACCGTCGGGCGACGCGTGGTAGGTTGCCCGGCGTGCGCAGATACCCCCATCTCCTCCCCCTGACGGTCATCGCCGTCATCGTCGGTGGCATCGTTCTGGCCACCGGCCTCCTGATCGATTGGACCCCGGTTCAGGCCGCCGAGCAGGCCGAGCGGACCGACCTGCTGATGTGGTTCCTCATCTTCGCCTCCGGGGTGATCTTCACCATCGTGGCGACGGTGATGATCTATGCGGTGTGGCGTTTCCGCGCAGAGCCGGGCGACGAGAGCGACGGGCCGCCCATGCACGGCAACACCAAGCTCGAGGTCGTCTGGACCGTGCTGCCGGTGCTGCTGCTCGCCGTCGTCGCCGTGTGGGCGTACCTCGTGCTCACCGACAACGAGGCCCTCGACGACGACCGCGTCGAGATCGAGGTCACGGCCGAGCAGTTCGCCTGGACCTTCACCTATCGGGAGCAGGAGATCTCCACGGGTGACCTCCGCGTTCCCGTCGACCGTCAGGTGCGCCTCAAGATGCGCGCGAAAGACGTCATCCACGACCTCTACGTGGCCGAGTTCAGGGTGAAGCAGGACGTCGTCCCCGGTATCACGACGTACCTGACCTTCAACCCGACGAAGACCGGTACGTACCAGATCATCTGCGCAGAGCTGTGCGGCGTCGGCCACGGTGTCATGCGCTCGCGCGTCATCGTGATGCCGCAGGACGAGTACCAGCGCTGGCTCGACGCCTCGGCGCGCCGCGTGCAGGTGTCCGCGGCGATCGGTTCGCGCGTGCAGCAGCGGACCCAGGGCGCTCCGGCCGATCAGACGACGACTCCGTAGGGGGTAGCAGACACACATGGCCACCTACGCACCGACGCACGCCCACCCCGGGCACCACAATCACCACATGGACGAGCGGCCCCTCTCCTACTGGTGGAAGCGCGCTTTCGTCTGGACGACGCTCAGCTTCGCCGCCGGGTTCGCCATCGTCTACCTGCTGCGGGCCGTCTTCGGGCTCGACCCCGCCTGGCAGCCGCAGGTGTACTACACGGTCGCCGTGTCCATGGCCGGCGTCGGCTTCACGATCGGCATCGGCTGCTTCGACTACTGGTTCCGCTGGCTGACCGGGCGCCACGTCGATCTGGAGGACCACTCCTTCCACGGGGCGCACTCCTGGAAGCAGTACCTGCGGGTCAACACCGATCACAAGGTGATCGGCATCCAGTACCTGGTCGCCATCCTGGTCTTCCTGCTGGTCGGTGGCCTGTTCGCCCTGCTCGTGCGCCTCGAGCTGGCGACGGTCGGCGAGACCCTGGGGGATGGCGAGACCTACAACGGCCTCTTCAGCGTCCACGCGACGGTCATGATCTTCATGGTCCTGATCCCGGCGTACGCCGCGCTGGTGAACTTCGTGCTGCCGATCATGATCGGCGCCAAGGACATGGCCTTCCCGCGCGCCAACGCGCTCTCGTTCTGGCTGTTCCTCGCCGGTGGCGGCATCGCCCTGTCGGCCCCGTTCGTCGGAGCGTTCTCCGCGGGCTGGACCGCCTACACGCCGCTCGCGACCCAGATCGGGACCGGCCAGACGATGTTCCAGATCGCCGTCCAGTTCCTCGGGGCGAGTTCGATTCTGTCGGCGGTCAACATCATCGTCACCGTCGTGACGATGCGCGCCCCCGGCATGACCGTGTGGCGCATGCCGCTGCTGGTGTGGGCCAGCGCGACCCAGTCGGCTCTGGTCGTGTTCGGCACGCCGTTCATCGCCGGCTCGCAGTTCCTGACGTTGTTCGACCGCGTCATGGGCACCGCGTTCTTCGACGCGGCCCAGGGCGGCGACATCATCATGTACCAGCACATCTTCTGGTTCTATTCGCACCCGGCCGTCTACATCATGATCCTGCCCGGGTTCGGGATCGTCAGCGAGATCGTCGCGACCTTCTCGCGCAAGCCGATCTTCGGCTACCGGGCGATCGCGTTCTCCACCGTCGCCATCGCCGTGCTCGGCTTCGGCGTCTGGGCCCACCACATGTTCGTGTCGGGCATGGCGGCGTGGCTGCGCGTGCCCATGATGATCACCACGATCATCATCGCCGTACCCACCGGCGTGAAGGTGTTCGGCTGGCTCGGCACCATCTGGCGCGGGAAGATCCACCTCAAGACCCCGATGCTCTACGCCCTCGGCTTCATCGTGAGCTTCGTGATCGGCGGCCTGTCCGGCGTGGTCCTCGGCGTCATCCCGACGGTGATCCAGACGACAGAGACCTACTTCGTCGTCGCTCACATCCACTACGTCTTCGTCGCGGGCAGCCTGCTGACGATCTTCGCCGGCATCTTCTACTGGTACCCGAAGATGACCGGGCGGATGTACAACGAGCGACTCGGTGTGTGGAGCTTCTGGCTGATGTTCATCGGCATCCAGGGCACCTTCTTCCCGATGCACTGGCTGGGCCTGCAGGGCATGCCCCGCCGCGTCGCGGCCTACGACGAGCGGTTCTTCGAGCTGAACGTGATCATCAGCCTGTCCTCCCTGCTGATGGGCGCCGCGACCCTCCTGGTGCTCTACAACCTGATCGTCTCGCTCAAGAAGGGCGAGAAGGCGCCGTGGAACCCGTGGCGCGGCCGCACCCTCGAGTGGCTCGTCTCGTCGCCGCCGTCGCTGTTCAACTTCGACGCGACCCCGCAGGTGGTCGGCGGCCCGTACCAGTACGGCATCCCCGGTGCCCGTCACGCGGTGGTCTTCGCCCCCGAGGAGATCGGTGGCGGGGAGTCGGTCGAGGTGCCGACCAAGACCATCCTGGTGCTCGCCAACCAGACCGCGGCCTCGCAGCCCCTGGTCGACGAGGTCCGCGGGCTCGCCGCCGAGGGCGTGTGGCGCTTCACCTTCGCCGTGCCCTTCGAGAACGGCGACCGTCGCGCCGCCGAGCGCCGTCTCCAGACCGCCCTCTCGGCCCTTGCCGAGTCGGGCATCGACGCGTCGGGCACCGTCGTCGACGGCGACCCGTTCGCGGCCGCATCGGCGATCATGGCCGAGGAGGACATCCAGGAGATCGTCATCGCGACGTTCCCCACGGGCGAGTCGCCGTGGATGGATGACGATGTCGTCGACCGCCTGCGCAAGATCACCGGCCTCGGCATCAGCCGGGTCGTCGTCCGGCCCGAGGAGGCGCTGCGTCCCCTCGGCCTGCGCGGATCCGGCCGGGTGGCGATCGTGGCCGACCGGGCCTACGGCGGGGCCGGCCTCACCGATGCCGTTGAGGCACTCGCCGGCGACACGGGTCTCAGCGCGGTGCTGATGGCACCCCTCGGCCTGCAGGTGCCCGGCTGGACCGACGAGGCCGCCGAGCGGCGGGACGAGGTCACGGGGCGCATGCAGCGCACCATCGGCACCCTCGGCACGCTCGGCGTGCACGCCGACGGCGAGGTCCTCGACGGATCGGCGGCCGACGCGGTGAAACTCGCGCTCCGCGAGTACAGGGTCGGCAGGGTGCTGCTCGTCGTCACGCCGGGCGGGCCTCTCGACGCCCCCGGGGTGCTCGACGCCGCGCAGGCGGCCGCCGGTGAGGTTCCGGTGGAGCGTGTCGTCGTCGACGCCGAGGCCCCCGCGGCCCCGGCCGGGAGCTAGCGCAGATGGCCACGGTCGATCCCGCGATCCACGCCCCCGCCGGGGCGGCTCCACCGGAGTCGCGCGGCGGGAAGATGAGCATGGGCATGCTCGCGATGGCGCTGTTCATCGGCTCCGAGGTGATGCTGTTCGCCTCGTTCTTCGCGGCCTACTTCTTCATCCGCTTCAACGTGGCCGAGGAATGGCCGCCGATCGCCAACAACGGCGAGCCGTTCGAGCTCCCGGTGCTGCTGACGGCTGTCAACACGGCCATTCTCGTCGCGTCCAGCTTCACCCTGCACTGGGGTGAGCACCGCCTCAAGCACTACGGCGACCGCAAGGGCCTGGAGCGCGGCCTGCTCCTCACGATCTTCATGGGCTTCACCTTCCTGGCGATCCAGATCAACGAGTACATCCACCTCGGGTTCACGCCGCAGGATCAGGCCTTCGCGGGAGCGTTCTACACCCTCACCGGGTTCCACGGCCTGCATGTCTTCGTGGGCGCCACGCTGCTCGTGATCATGTACATCCGCGTGGTCCGCGCACACGACTTCTCCTCGAAGTGGGCAACCCCGCTTGGAGGCGCCAGCCTGTACTGGCACTTCGTCGACGTCGTCTGGGTCATCCTCTTCATCTTGGTGTATCTCCTATGAGCATTGCTTCCTGGAAGGTCCGCGCGCGAGCCGCCCTCGCGCTGGGACTCGGTGCGGGCGCCCTTGCCCTGGCCGGCTGCAGCAGCGGAGGCGACGAGTTCGCCAACGCCGACCTGGAGGCCGGCAAGACCGCCTTCGCGTCGTGCGGCGCGTGTCACACCCTCGCCGATGCCGGCTCCACCGGCAGCAACGCCTCGAACCCCAATGCGGGGCCCGACCTCGACGACGCCTTCCGCGCCTCGCGCGATGCGGGGATGGACGAGGACCAGTTCGCCGGGGTCGTCAAGCGCTGGATCGCCATCGCTCAGCCCCCGATGCCGCGCGACATCGTCACCGGCCAGGACGCGGTCAACGTGGCGGCCTACGTCGCCTCGGTGGCCGGGCGCACCGACGAGAGCGATGTGCGGGCCGCCGCGCCGGAGCCCCCCGAGGCGCCGGTCCCGGACCGCCAAGAAATCAACTGATCCACTCCGGTCGCGTTGACCGGTGACCTCGAGGGCGTCCGCGCGCTGGTGACGGGCGCCTCGCGGGGCGTGGGGAGAGCCGTCGCCGAGGCGTACGCCGGCCGCGGCGCCCGGGTGGTGGCGAGCGCGAGGGCCGGCGAGCACCTCGCCGCGCTGCTCCGCACGGCCGCCGCGTCCGGCTGGGCGCTGGACGCCATCGGCGCCGACCTGGGCGCGCCGGCGGAGGCCGCCCGCCTCGGCCGGGAGGCCGCGGCGAGGCTCGGCCGGATCGACGTGCTCGTGAACAACGCCGGGCTGCTGGGCGAGCGAACCCCCCTCGCGGACTTCCCGATCGAGGTGTGGGAGCAGGTGATGGCCGTGAACGTCACGGGCGTCCTGGCCCTGACCCAGGCCGTCCTCCCGGACATGGCCGACGGCGGCGCGATCATCAACGTGACATCCGGGGCCGCGGGCCGTCCGACATGGGGCGCGTACTCCATCAGCAAGCTCGCCATCGACGGGATGACCGGGATGTGGCGACGCGAGCTCGCCGACCGCCGGATCCGGTGCGTGGCGGTGAACCCGGGGCCGGCTCGCACGCGGATGCGCGCCGCCGCCCACCCCGGGGAGGACCCCGAGACCGTGCCCCGGCCGTCCGCTCTCGTCGGCCCGTTTGTCGCGATCGCCGCCGGGGCGGACCCCGGCTCCCACGTCGAGGCAGCCGAATGGACGACCTGATCCACGAGTGGGCGGGCCGACCCGTGCCCGACCTTCAGGGGACCGAGGGCTGGCGCGATGTCCCCGTGGACCCGGTCGACGAGCCGCTCGTCCCCGTGGCCGACATCGGACCGCGTGTCTTCGACGTGCCCCGCTACCACCGGCAGGGCCTGCCGGGGGCCATGCCCCACGGGTGGGTGCGGGAGGGGGTCGCGGAGCGCCTCGACCGCGTCGCCCACTCGCTGCCGCGCGAGATGACCCTGGTGGTGTGGGACGGTTACCGCCCGTTCGAGACCCAGGCCACTCTGTTCGGGTCGTACGTCGACGAGCTGATCGCCACCCACCCGGATTGGCCCGCCGACGCCCTGGAGGAGGCGGCGGCCCGGTACGTCACACCACCATCGCGCTCCATCGTGGCCCCTCCGCCGCATCTCACCGGCGGCGCGGTGGATCTGACGCTGGGGGACCCGGAAGGCGTCCCCCTCGACCTCGGCACCGACTTCGACGTCTTCATGCCCGAGGCCGGCGCCCGCGCCTTCGAGGGCAGGCCGGGGGAGGTGCGCGACCACCGCCGGATCCTCTTCTGGGCGATGGCGGCCCAGGGTTTCACATCGTATGTCGAGGAGTGGTGGCACTTCGACCACGGCGACCAGTTCTGGGCGCTCGTCACCGGCCGCACCGCCCACTACGGCCCCGCCGACCCGCCCGGGGCGTAGCATCGGCGCCGTGACCACCACCTCGGGCGCGCCGCCGGCGAGCGGGTTGGCGCTTGTGCCGGCCCTCCTGGGCCTCGTGCGCTTCACCCACACCATCTTCGCCCTGCCGTTCGCCGCGGCCGCCGCGCTGCTGGCGGCCGACGGTATGCCCCCCTGGGACACGCTCGGCTGGATCCTCCTGGCGATGGTCGGGGCGCGCACGCTCGCGATGGCGCTCAACCGCCTGATCGACGCCGACATCGACGCCGCGAATCCGCGCACCGCCTCCCGCGAGATCCCCGCGGGACGGGTGCGGCCCGGGCAGGTGGTCGCCCTGGCCGCGGCCAGCCTGGCGGCGCTTCTCGTCGCGGTGTCGCAGCTCCCCGAGGAGACCTGGGTGCTGTGGCCGGTACCCGTGGCCCTGTTCGTGCTCTACCCGCTGGCCAAGCGTGTCACGTGGGCCTGCCACCTCGTGCTCGGCCTCACCATCGGCATCGCGCCGATGGGGGCGTGGATCGCGGTCACCGGCGAGCTGCCCCCGGCGCCGATCCTCATGGGCCTGGGTGTCGCCGCCTGGATCGCGGGCTTCGACATCATCTACGCGTTGCTGGATGTCGACTTCGACCGCGCCCACGGGGTCAACTCGGTTCCGGCGCGCTTCGGGGAGGCCGCCGCTCTGTGGTTCACCCGCGGGCTGCACCTGGTGGCCGTCGCCCTGCTGATCGGCGCGGGCATCGCGGCGGATGCCGGCTGGATCTACATGGCCGGTGTCGGCATCTGCGCGGCGGTGCTCGCCGCCGAGAACGCGATCGTGCGCCCCGGCGACACGGCACGCGTGCAGGTGGCCTTCGCGCAGGCGAACGGCCTGCTGGCGGTCGTGTACCTCGCCTTCGTGGCCGCCGACATCGCCCTGCGATGAGCACCGCCCCGCCCCCCGGCCCGGAGGTGCTGCTGTCCGGGCGCGGCCTCGTGCGCCGTTTCGGCGAGCGCGCCGCCGTGGCGGGCGTCGACATCGACCTGCGCGCCGGGGAATGCCTGGTGATCCTCGGCCCGAACGGGGCCGGCAAGAGCACGCTCATGCGCATCGCCGCCACCCTCCTGCGGCCCGACGCGGGGACGCTCGAGGTGTGCGGCCACCGATGTCCCGACCGCGCGGACCGTGCCCGCGGCCGCATCGGCGTGCTGGGGCACGAGCCGATGCTCTACCGTGACCTCACCGCCGCGCAGAACCTCGAGTTCTTCGCCGACCTCCACGGCCTCTCGGGTGCCGGCGAGCGCGTCATGGAGTCCCTCGATCGGGTGGGCCTGCTGGCCCGCACCCACGACCCCGTGCGCACCTTCAGCCGCGGCATGGCGCAACGGCTCGGCCTGGCGCGGGTGCTGCTCGCCGACCCGGACCTCCTGCTGCTCGACGAGCCGCACGCCGGTCTCGACGCCCAGGGGGTCGCGCTGCTGGATGAGGAGCTGCGCCGGCGCCGCCCGGGCCGGGCGGTGCTGCTGGTGACCCACGAGGTCGAGCGGGGTGTGGGCCTCGCCGACCGGGTGATGGTGATGCGCAACGGGCGCTGCGTGCTGGACGAGTCCGCGGACGGGGCGCACCCGGCGGCCTTCCGCACGCGCTATGAGGAGTTGATCGCGTGAGTGCCCGCCCCCGGGCCGGCCGCCAGCTGCTCGCCCTCCTGCGCAAGGACCTGCGGCTGGAGCTGCGCACCCGCGACACCATCGTCTCGATGCTGCTGTTCGCGACGCTGCTGATGTTGATCTTCCAGTTCGGCTTCGGGTCGCGCAGCACCGACCTGGAGACCCAGGACGGCCTGCCCGCGCAGATCGACGACATCACTCCGTTCGCGGGGGGCATCCTCTGGGCCACCATCGCCCTCACGGCCGTGCTGGGCGTCGGCCGCGCGTGGGTTCCGGAGCGGGAGCAGCGGGTGCTCGACGCGATCCTCGTGGCCCCCGTCTCGCGTTCGCTGCTGATGTTCGCCAAGGCGGTCTCCCTCTATGTCTACCTGCTCGCGCTCGAGGTGATCGTCGTCCCGGTCGCCTTCCTCTTCTTCGTGCGCGGCACGGGCCCCGAGCACCTCCTCGCGGTTGTCGCGGTGTGCCTTCTCGCCAACCTGTGCATCGCGGTCCTCGGCTCCCTGATGTCGTGCCTGGCCCTGTTCGCCCGGGCGCGGGAGGTGCTCCTGCCCGTCCTGTTCCTGCCATCGATGATGCCCGTGGTCATCGCCGCGGCGGGCGCGACGCACGCCGCCACACAGGGGACGATCGACCTGCCGGAATTCCGCGGCTACTGTCTGTTCCTCGGGGTCTATGCACTAATCTTCTGCCTTGTGGCGTACGCGACCTATGACCATGTCTTCGACGACTGACCGGCGCTCGGAACGGCTGCTCGCCGTCTCGGCCGCCGTCACCGGCGCGCTCATGGTTCTCGCCCTGGTGGGCATCTTCCTGGTCGCCCCCGAGGACGCCGACCAGGGGATCATCCAGAAGATCTTCTACTTCCACGTCGCGGTCGCGATCGCGGCGATGATCGCGTTCCTGGTGGCCTGCGTCGCCGCGATCCTCTATCTGCGCGCCAGGCAGGAGCGCTACGACGAGATCTCGTCGATCTCGGTCGGTATCGGTCTCGCCTTCTCGGTGCTGGTGGTCATCACCGGCTCGATCTGGGCGAAGGCGTCGTGGGGCACCTACTGGGTGTGGGACGACCCGCGCCTGGTGACGTTCCTGATCGTCCTGCTGCTCTACGCCGCCTACTTCGTGCTGCGCTCGTCGGTCGAAGGTGAGCGGCGCATGCGCTACTCCGCGATCTACGCGATCATCGGCTTCGCGTCGGTGCCGCTGTCGTTCTACTCGGTGCGCATCGCGCGCTCGTTCGTGCACCCTGTCGTGTTCACGAACTCGGGCGCGAACATGCCGAACTCGATGCTGATCTGGTTCGGGGTCAGCCTGGCGGCGTTCATCGCGCTGTTCGTCACCATCCTCCAGTTCGAGCTGATCCAGCGGCGCACCGAGAAAGCCCTGCGCCGCATGAAGCTCCAGATCGAGGGCGACTGATGTCCAGCGGAGTCGAGTACGTCGTCGCCTCTTACGGTGTCATGGCGTTCGCGTTGCTCATCTACCTCGTGGCGGCGGCGATGAAGAGGTCACGGCTCGCGCGCGAGGCGGAGCTCCTCCGGCGCCTGGAGGCCTCCCGCGAAGAGGACGAGCAGCCGGAGGCCGCGTCGCGTAATCTCGAATCGGTGGACTCATGAGCGGAAACCGTGTTGGACCGAGCCTCCCTCCCGGACCCGGCAAGGTCTTCTACCCGATGTTCGTCGACATCGAGGGCCGGCGCGCGCTGGTCGTCGGCGGCGGCCCGGTGGCGACCGAGAAGGTCGAGAAGCTGCTCGACCACGGCGCCGCGGTGCGACTGGTGTCGCCGGACCTCACCCCGGAACTGCGCGAGATGGTCCGGGACGGGCGCATCCACGAGCTCCACGAGCGCACCTACGAGCCGAGCGACCTCGACGGCTGCTTCATGGTGATCGCGGCGACCAACCTCGACGCCGTCAACCGGATGATCTGGCAGGACGCCGAGGCCCTCAACATCCTCTGCAACGTGGTCGACGTCCCGCCCATGTGCAACTTCATCGTCCCCTCGATCGTGCGACGGGGCGAGTTGGCCATCGCCATCTCCACCGGCGGGGCGAGCCCCGTTGTGGCGAAGCACATCCGGCGCGACCTCGAGGCGACCTACGGCCCGGAGTGGGAGGCGCTGGTCGACCTGCTGCGCGAGGTTCGCGATGAGCTGAAGGTGCGCTACCTCGACATGCCCAGCCGGCGCGTCGCGGTTGAGCGGCTGATGGAGACCGACGTCGTCCAGCGGCTCGCCGCCGGCGACGAGGACGGGGCCCGCGAGCTGGCCCGCGCGGTGCTGGACATCGAGCGTGAGGTGCGCGCGTGAACCTGCTGGTCCTCGGCCTCTCGCACAAGACCGCGGCCGTCGCGCAGCGGGAGAAGGCGACGATGTCCGACCCCGCCGCCCGCAAGGTCCTGCGCGACCTGATGACCGGCCGGCGGGTGAACGAGGCGGTGGCCCTCTCCACCTGCAACCGCACCGAGCTGTACGTGGCCACGCACTCGCCCGCCGAGGCGGAGTGGGCCCTCGCCCAGGCCATGCTGGCCCGCACCCGGATCTCGCAGTCCGAGCTCGCGTGCGCCCAATACGTTCTGCGCGACGAGCGCGCCGCCGCACAGTTGTTCCGCGTCACCTCCAGTCTCGACTCGATGGTGATCGGGGAGAGCGAGATCCAGGGGCAGGTGAGAGCGGCGTGGGAGCGCGCCGGCGAGGAGGGCACCGTCGGTCCGATCCTCAACCGCCTGTTCCGCCAGGCCCTCGAGGTGGGCAAGAAGGTACGCACCAGCACCCGCATCGGCGCGGGCGCGTCATCGGTGTCGACGGTCGCCGTCGACCTGGCCGGGCAGGTGCTCGACGACCTCCCCGGTGGACGCGTCCTGGTGATCGGCGCCGGCCAGATGGCCGAGTCGACCACCGCGGCGCTCGTGTCGCACGGAGTCCGCGATGTCGTCGTGGCGAACCGCACCGTCGGCACCGCCCGCGAACTCGCCGGGCGCTTCGGCGGACGCGGTGTCGGATTCGACCGACTCGACCATGAGCTGCGCGACGCCGACATCATCATCTCGTCGACCGACGCCCCGCACCCGGTCCTCTGCACCGAGCAGCTCGGGCCGGTGATGTCCGCGCGCGAGGGCCGCCCCATGGTTCTCATCGACATTTCGGTGCCGCGCGACATCGACCCCGCCGTCGCGGAGATCGACGGTGTGGCGCTGTTCGACATCGATGACCTCGAGCGCGTGGTCGAGATGAACCTCAACGGCCGTCGCCTCGAGGCCGAGCGCGGCGAGGACCTGGTGATGGATGCGGTGGAGTCGTTCGCCGCCTGGACCCGCGGCATGGCCGCCGCCCCCGCCATCACGACGATGCGCGCGCAGGCCGAGCAGCTCCGGCGGGCGGAGCTCGCGCGCCTTGAGAGCCAGTGGGAGGGGCTCAGCGAGGGCGACCGCGCCCGCGTCGACCACCTCACCCGCAGCCTCATCAACAAGCTGCTGCACGCCCCGACCGTGTGGATGCGCGAGGCGGCGGAGAGCGGCGACGAGGACGCGCTCCGCAGCATCGCCACGATGAACGACCTGCTCGGCCTGTCGGAGGCCAGGATCGACTCGTAGCAGTCCCGTGGCCCGCCCCCGCCCCAGTTGGTTGCGTGCGTCCCTCCCCGGAGCCGCCTGATCCGCCTCGTCATCGCAACGCGCCGCTCTCCCCTCGCGCTGACGCAGACCGGCCTGGTCGCCGACGCCCTGCGCGCCGCGGGCCATGAGGTCGACCTGCTGGAGGTCGTCACCACCGGCGACCGGTGGAGCGCGGCGGGCGCCGAGGGCCCGGTGCCGACGCGCGGCCTGTTCGTGAAGGAGCTCGAGCAGGCGCTGCTGGACGGGCGCGCCGACCTCGCCGTCCACTCGGCGAAAGACCTGCCCGCCGACCTCCCCGAGGGGCTCGCCGTGCTGGCGGTGCCGCCCCGCGAGGACCCGCGCGATGTGCTCGTGGGCCACTCCGCGGGGCTCGCCGGCCTGCCGACCGGAGCGATGGTCGGCACCGGATCGCCGCGACGTGAGGCTCAGCTGCGCGCCGCCCGGCCCGACCTCGGCGTCGTGCCGGTGCGCGGAAATGTCGGCACCCGCCTGAACCTGCTGGAGACCGGGGAGCTCGACGCCCTCGTGCTGGCGGCCGCCGGCCTGAACCGGCTGGGTATCGACCGCGACGACATCGCGGCGCTCGACCCGGCGGTCTCGACCCCGGCCCCCGGGCAGGGCCTGCTCGCACTCGAGGGGGTACCCGGATCGGCCGCCGCGGCGGCGCTGGCGGCGCTCGACGACCCGGCGGCCCACGCCTGCCTGCGCGCCGAGCGGCGCCTGCTGCAGGCGCTTGGCGGCGGATGCATGCAGCCGGTGGGGGCCCTGGCCTCCGTCGCCGGCGAGGCTCTCACGATGGTTGCGTTCGCGGGCTCCGAGGACGGGCTCAGCTCCCGCCGCGCCCATGAGAGCGGGCGCCTCGACGACCCCGAAGGCCTCGCCGATCGCGCGGCCGTCCGCCTGCAGGAGGTGCGCGCGTGACCCGCTCGGCCGGCTTCGCCCACCTCGTCGGCGCGGGTCCCGGCGACCCCGGCCTGCTGACCGTCGCCGGGCGCCGCGCCCTCGAGCGAGCGGAGGTCGTCGTCTACGACCGCCTGGGCACCGAGGCGCTCATGCCCCTGTGCCGCCCCGGCGCCCTGCTGCTCAACGCGGGGAAGGCGCCCGGGCGCCAGGCGATGACCCAGGAGCAGATCAACGCCTGCCTGGTGGAGCACGTCGCCGCGGGCAAGCGCGTGGTGCGCCTGAAGGGCGGCGACCCGTTCGTGTTCGGCCGCGGCGGGGAGGAGGCCGAGGCCCTCGCGCGCGAGGGGCTCGCCTATGAGGTGATCCCGGGGATCACCAGCGCCATCGCCGCCCCGGCGTATGCCGGGATCCCGGTGACCCATCGCGGGCTCGCCACCTCGTTCACGGTGGTCACCGGCCACGAGGACCCCACCAAGCCATCGGAGCAGACCGACTGGGCGGCGCTGGCGGCCGTCCCCGGCACGCTGATCATCCTCATGGGAATGGGCCGGCTCGCGGCCATCAGCGAGCGCCTGATCGCAGGGGGCCGCCCCGCCGGCCAGCCCGCCGCAGCGGTGCAGTGGGGCACCACCCCGCGTCAGCGGCGCGTCGTGTCGACGCTCGGTGAGCTGCCCGGGGCGGTCGCCGAGGCCGGCCTGGGGTCGCCGGCCGTCGTCGTCGTCGGACCGGTCGCCGCGCTGGCGCCCGCGATCGACTGGATCGAGCGGCGGCCGCTGCGCGGCCGCCGCGTCGTCGTCACCCGCTCGCGTATGCAGGCGAGCGCCCTCGGCGACCGCCTGCGCGCCCTCGGGGCCGAGGTCGTCGAGCTGCCGACGATCCGGATCGCCCCGCTGCCCGAGGACGCGGCCGCCGCCGCGCTGCTCGACGGCGTGCGCGACCGCACCCACCTTGTGCTGACGAGCGTGAACGGCGTCGACGAGGTGTTCGCGCGCCTGGCCGCCCACGGGCGCGACGCGCGGTCGCTGTCGCCCGAGACGACGGTGATCGCCATCGGTCCCGCCACCGCCGGGCGCCTCGCGGAGAACGGCGTGCGCGCCGACCTCGTCCCGGAGCGGTTCGTCGCGGAGGGCATCCTCGACGCCCTGCCCGATGACCTCGCCGGCGCGTCGGTGCTGGTCGCACGGGCGCGCGGGTCACGCCCGAAGCTGGTCGACGAGCTCCGTGCGCGCGGCGCGCTGGTCGACGAGCTTCTGCTCTACGAGGCGGTGCCTGAGCGGGCCACGCCCGAGGCGCTGGACGCGGCGCTCGGCGCCGACCACCTCACCTTCACGGCCTCATCCACGGTCACGGCGTTCATGGACCTCCTGGACGGCGCAGCCCGCGCGCGCCTGGCCGACTCCGGCCCGCGGGTCGTCTCGATCGGCCCGATCACCAGCGCAACGGCGCGCGAGCGTGGCCTCACCGTGCACGCCGAGGCCGCCGAGCACACCATCCCCGGACTGGTCGACGCCCTCCTGGTGGACGTCGCGCGCTGACCCGCGTGGCCGGCGCCCCTTGCGGGGGGGGCGGGTGGTCGCGCTAGCCTGGGAGGCGAGGACCCCATGAGCCCCCCGCCGTCCACCGTCACCTTCCTCACCGACTACGGGCCGGGCAGTGAGCACGTGGGCGCCCTGCACCTGGTGGTGGCCGCGCTGGCCCCGCAGGCGCAACGCATCGACATGGCCCATGATGTCCCGGCGCACGACATCCGCCAGGGCGCCCTCCTGCTGGCCCGCCTGGCGCCGCTGCTGCCGGGGGCCGTGCACCTGGCGGTGGTCGATCCCGGCGTGGGCGGTGAACGCCGGGGCGTGGCCGTGGCGCTGGAGGGGGGAGGGGTGCTCGTCGGCCCCGACAACGGGCTGCTGGGGCTGGCCGCGGAGATGATGGGGCCCGTCGCGGCGGTCGTGCTCGACCCGCCGCTGCCGGGGCGTCCGGCGACCTTCCACGGGCGTGACCTGTTCGCCCCCGCCGCGGCACGCCTCGCGACGGGAGCCGATCTGCGCGCGCTCGGCTGGCCGATCGACCCGGTGACGCTGCTGCGGCCGGACCTCCCGGAGCCCGAGCCGGCCCCCGGTCACCTGCGTGCGATGGCGGCGGGCATCGACGCGTTCGGCAACATCCAGCTGCTCGCGGGCCCCGACGACCTGGCCATCGCGGGCATGAAGCGGGGGGACCGGATCTGGGTGGCGCTGACCGATCGCCGCCACCCGGCCACGGTGGCGCGCACGTTCAGCGATGTGGCCGAGCGGGCGATGCTGGTCTTCATCGACTCGCACGGCCATATCGCGGTCGGGGCGAACGGCCGTAACGCCGCCCGGCGCATCGGGGCCGAGCCGGGGGACATCATCACGCTGGGGAGCTGGTGAGCCCGGCGTTCCCGCGGGATGTCAGCGGTGCCGGGCGCCGAGTCCCAGGTTGTCGCGGACGCGGTGCACCGAGGCGGCGCGGTTGAGCGTGTAGAGGTGAACCCCGGGCGCGCCGGCGTCGATCAGCCCGCGGGACAGGTCGGTGGCGACGGCGATGCCCAGGTCGGCGACCGCGGTGTCGTCGCCGCAGGCGTCGAGGCGGGCGGCGAGAGCGGGCGGGATGGCGGTGTGGTTCATCGCGGACATCCGCCGCAGGCCGGTGGCGCTCACGAACGGCATCACGCCGGGGATGACCGGCCGGTCGCAGCCGAGCGCCCCCAGCTCGTCGACGAGGCGCAGGTAGTCGTCGATCGTGAAGAAGAACTGGGTGATGGCGAAGTCGGCGTCGCGCAGCTTGGCGGCGAGGTGCAGCCGGTCGCTTGCGCGATCCGGTGAGCGCGGGTGCACCTCGGGGTGCGCGGCGACGCCCACGGCGAACTCGGCGGGATGCTCGCGGATCATCCGCACCAGTTCGATGGCGTGGCTGAATTGCCCGTCGTGCCCTCCGCCGTCCTCGGGCGGGTCGCCGCCGAGCGCCAGGATGTTGTGGACACCCGCCGCCGCGTAGCCGTCGAGCAGCTCTGTGATCTCGGCGTGCGTGTGGCCGACGCAGGTGAGGTGGGCCATCGTCGGGAAGGGCAGATCGGCGTTCATCGTCACCACCAGGTCGCGCGTGCGCGCCTTGGTGGAGCCGAGCGCGCCGTAGGTGACCGACGCGAACGACGGGTGCAGCGGGGCCAGTTCACGGATCGTCGCGTCGAACTGCCTCTCGCCCTCCTCCGTGCGCGGGGGGAAGAACTCGATCGACCAGGTGGGGCCGGCGGCCAGCAGATCCGTAATCAGCGTCACGGTCAAACAGACTACGCGGCGGGATCGGGGCGGGCGAGCGTGCGGCGGGGGCGCCCGCGATATGGTCGCGGTGTCCGATCGACTCCCGGGAGGCCGCCCAATGGATGCCCCGTACCGCCACATCGCGTGCTGTCTGGACGACTCCGACGCCTCCCGGCACGCCCTCGATGAGGCGCGCCGCCTGCGCGCCCTCGGCCCGGGACGACTGACCCTTCTGCACGTGGTGGAGTTCCCCGTGCCGTACGCGACCGGCCTGGGGGGATGGGTCCCGAACCCGGTGGACCTGGTCGCCGTCGCGAAGGAGTGGCTCGGCGAGGCGACCAAGGAGGTCACCGAGGCGGAGTTGGTGGTGCTCGAGGGGCACCCGGCGGGTGAGGTGTGCGACTGGTCGGCCGCGAACGCCGTCGACCTGCTCGTGTGCGCGGGCCATCGCAATCTCGCCGCCCGCATCACCCTCGGCAGCTTCGCCCACTATCTGGTGAACCACGCTCCGTGCTCGGTGCTGGTGCTGCGCCCACCGGCCGTGCCCGAGGACTGACGTAACGACCTTCGCCCCGGGGTGGGCTTCCGACCGCGGGCTCGTCTATCTTTCCGGGTACTGCGGAAAGGAGGTGGTCCTATTGCATAGCACCAGCGGAGGTGGCGGTAGCTAGGGGCGTGCCCCTGTGAGCCACGGCAGCCACGGGGGGCGGCGACAAGCGCCCCGTAGCCAATCCACTGCTGCCACCGGGCCTGGGATGCATACTGCGTCCCAGGCCTTTCCATTTCGCCCACCGGCCCCCATCGTCTAGTGGCCTAGGACGCCGCCCTTTCAAGGCGGTAGCACGGGTTCGAATCCCGTTGGGGGTACTCCCTCAAACACCCCGCTTTCTGCCTGCATAGAGCGGGGTTTCTTGTGCACGAACGGCTTCCGGTGTGAGTCGTCAGAAGCCGTCAGAAACTGTCCCAAGACCCCGTCCGCTGTCCTGAGGCTGTCCCGTGGCTTCACGAAGTGAAGCGGCAAAGCGAACCGACGTTCGTCCCTACCGCCGCCGCGACCCTCACCCAGCCATCGGACCTGTTCCGAGAGGTTCTTGCGATGATCCCGCAACACCCATTTCGGAGAACAGGCGTTCTCTTCACACCAGCCCCTGCACGACCGATACTGAGGCCATGGCACGTCGATGCATTCACGAGCTGGACATTGTGTCCCCCCGATCCGAAATGACCGCTGCCGACCCTGACGGCGCGCCCGTCAGCGTGAGCCCGGCGAGCGTCGGCACAGTGGTGTTCGAGATGTCCGGGTCGCCGTGGGTGCAGGTTGAGTTCGTTAGTAAAGAGACAGGGGCTCCCTGGGCGTTTCTCGACGCTCAACGCTCTGAACTCCGCATGGTGCGACCACTCGACCGAGAGCGCACGTTCGCCTGAGGGTCTGATTGGTTTCCGCCCCGCGCACTCTGCCTGCGCGCCTTCCCAACGCGGAACACGCGCGGGTGAGCCGCGACAAGGTCAAGCTTTACATGCTCGACCGCACTCACGACGGCGGCGGCGCTGACAAGGCGCGCCTCTGGGCCAGCACCTTGGGGTACGAGGGGGCCCACATCGCCCAGCTGCAAGAGGATCTGATGCATGCGGCAAGCCGAGCCGAGGTCTTGGCCTGCGGCCTGACCCCTTACGGCATGCAGTGGAAGACACGTGCGCTAGTCCTCGGGCCAAACGGCAGGGAGTATTCCGTACGCATGAACTGGGTCACACTGGCGCCCGGCACTGCGCCGCGCCTCATCACCGCTTGGCCTGACATCTAGGGCCGCACGCGCCCCACACCCCGAACGCTGCGAGGGTGGGTGAGGGGGGGTGGCCTACCGCGGGTAGCGCCAACCCCACACCCGCCGCATGTGGTTTCCCTCCCCG
>JBKHVQ010000270.1:0-4006 GCA_046569985.1 Thermoleophilia bacterium
GGCGGTCAGGAAGACCTTGATGTCGGCGCCCGGCCAGACCACGGAGCCCAGGTCGCGGCCGTCCGCCACCCAGTCGCCGGTGGTCGCGAGGGATCGCTGGGCGTCGACCATCGCCTCGCGCACCCCGGCGTGCGCCGAGACCTCCGAGACCGCCGCCGTCACCTCCGGCGCGCGGATCGCGTCGGTGATGTCGTGATCCCCGACCGCGACACGATCGCCGTCGGCCTCGGGGGTGATGCGCAACGGCAGGTCGCGGGCCAGCCGGGCGAGTGCCGTCTCGTCGCCCGCCGGGATGCCGCGGGCGGCCCCCGCCCACGTCAGGGCGCGGTACATGGCACCGGTGTCGAGGTACGCGGCGCCGAGCCGGCGCGCGAGGCGACGGGCCACGGTGCTCTTGCCGGCCCCGGCGGGACCATCGATCACGACGATCACGCCGCCGGGGGCGCCACGGCGCCCAGGGAGGCGAGATCGGCCGCGAACCCGGGGTAGGAGACGGCGACGGCCTCGAAGTCGCGTACCGAGACCCCGTCGGTGCTCAGCAGCCCGGCGACGGCGCCGAACATCGAGAGCCGGTGGTCGCCCCCGGAGGCCATCGCGCCGCCCGCGATGCGCCCCTCGCCGTGCACCGTGAAACCGTCCTCGCGCTCGTCGGCGCGCACCCCGAGCGCGCGCAGGGCGCCCACGACGGTCGCGATGCGGTCGCTCTCCTTCACCCGCAGTTCCTGCGCGCCGCGCACCGTCGTCGCGCCGTGCGCCATGGCGCCGAGCAGCGCCACCAGCGGCAGCTCGTCGATCATGGACGGGACCTCCTCGGGAGCCACCTCGGTGCCGGTGAGGCGCTCGGCGCGAGTCACGACGATGGTGCCGCAGGGCTCGCCCGCCACGTCGTCGGCGGGCTCGATGCGCACCGCCGCCCCCATGCGCTCCATGACCCCCAGCAGCCCGGTGCGGCCGGGGTTGAGGTTGACCCCTGTCAGGCGGACCTCCGGGTCCGCGAGCAGGGCCGCCGCGACCAGGTGGGGCGCCGCAGACGAGATGTCCGCGGGGATGCGCACGTCCGGCAGCGAGAGACCGGTCGCGGGGCCGCGCACGCCGACCGCGCCGGACGCTCGCAGCACCGCGACACCGGCCGCTTCGAGCAGGCGCTCGGTGTGATCACGCGAGGGCACCGGCTCCGACACCCAGGTCTCGCCGTCGGCGAACAGGCCCGCGAGCAGGATGCAGCTCTTCACCTGCGCGCTCGCGACGCTGAGCCGGTGCTCCATCGCCCGCAGCGCCGCCCCGCCCTCCACCACGACAGGAGGAGTGCCGCCCGGCGCCGTCGAGATCGGGGCGCCCATCGCGGCGAGCGGCGCGGCGATGCGCGCCATCGGGCGCAGGCGCAGCGACTCGTCGCCGTCCAGGACCACGCGCCCGGGTCCCTGCCCCACGAGAAGGCCCGGGAGGAGGCGCATGAGGGTACCCGCGTTCATGCAGTCGATCGCCGCGGGCGGCCGCAGGCCGCGCAGGCCGCGCCCGGAGACGACGATCGCGCCGCGCCCCAGGTCGCCCTCCATCGGCACCCCGCACGCCGCCACGGCGGCCGCGGTGGCGGCGGTGTCGGCGGAGTCGAGGGCGTCCTCGATGCGCACGACCCGGTCGGACACGCCCGCGAGCATCAGGGCGCGGTGGGTCAGGGATTTGTCGGAGGGCACGCGCAGCGAGCCCCGCATCCCGGGGACCGGAGCGATGTGAACGGTCGGCATGGCCGGGGAGCCTATCCGTCGGGCCCGCGCCCGGGTGACGCGCGTGCCGCGCCGCGGGACTATCCTGGCGTCGTGACCGCGACGGGGACATCGGCGGCCGGGGGACCGCCGTGAGCGGCCGCCGGGCGGACCTCTGGCGCGCCCGGCTGGAGCACCGCAGGGCCGACGTGCTGCGCCTGCAGGAGGAGCTGGAGGCCACGCGCGACGGCCGTCCGGCGGTCGACATCGGGCTGAGCATCTACGAGCGCGACCGCGCCGTCCTCGCGAACCTCCTGGCGGGTGCCGTCGCGTTCCGGATGTTCCTGTGGTCGGTCCCGTTCGCGCTGGTGCTGGTCACCCTGGCCGGCATGGTGGCGGTCGACAGCAGCGGCGAGGGCACGGGCATTTTCGCGCACCTTGCCATCGGCGGGGAGATGGCCGAGAGCCTGCGGGAAGTCGGGCGCGAGCGGTGGGTGAGCCAGGCGTGGGCGCTCGCGATCGGCCTCGTCGGCGCGTTGTGGACCTCGCGCGGCCTGCTGAGGGCGCTGCGCATCACCCACTCGGCCGTCTGGGGCATGGGGCGCGCGATCCCGCGCACCAACCCGCTGCGGTCCGGCCTGACGCTGATCGGCGTGGTCTCCGGTCTGCTCCTGGCGGTGGGGGTGGCGGCGGGCCTGCGGGAGGAGGTGCCGCTCGTCGGCCTCGCCGTGACGCTCGGGACGTTCTTCATCCTCATGGTCGCCGGGCTGGTCGTCTCGTGGCACCTGCCGCACCCGCGGGGCCTGCCGTTGCGCGCCCTGCTGCCCGGCGCGGTGATCGTGGGAGCCGGGGTCCAGCTGCTGCATCTCGCGACCGTCTACATCCTGATAGGGCAGGCCGACCGGGCGCAGTCGACCTACGGCGCGATCGGTGTCGCCGTCACTCTCCTGCTCTGGTTCTTCCTGCTCGCCCGGCTGTTCGTGGCCGGAGCGGTGGTGAACGTCGTGCTGTGGGAGCACGAGGCCGCGGGCAAGGTGGGGTTGCGGGTCCTTGGGTGGCGCCTGTTCGGGCGACGGCCCGGAGACCGGAGCCGCGGCCCCCGGGCCGCGGCTCCGGGCGGGGGTGACGCGGCCGCCTGAGCGGCGCTACCCGCGGGGGGCGGGCGGGGTCGTGCCCTCGTCGACAGCGGCGCGCAGTTCGCGGATCTCGTCGATCAACACGTCCATGCGTTCATGCAGCCGCTCCACCTCGATGTGCATCGGGTCCTCGCGGTTGCGGTGGATGCGCCGCCGGGTGGATTCGCTGAAGAGGCTGCCGATGGCGGCGGTGGTGACGGTGAGGAACGCCACGCCGATCATCATCACCAGCACGGCGACCATGCGGCCCGCGAACGACTCGGGCAACGTGTCGCCGTAGCCCACGGTCGTGACCGTCTGAACGGCCCACCACATGCCCTGGGCCAGGCTGTCGATGGACTCCGGGTCGGTGAGCCGCACCAACATGCCGCCGACCACGGTGATCAGGAGGGTCGCGGCGGCGACCCCCTGCCACGCGGCCATGAACGGGCGGCGCTCGAGCGAGGCGAGGTAGGCCCGCCACCAGCGAAGGAGACGGCCCTGCTGCCCGGGCTCCGCCGGGGCGGGGGCGGCGTCCATGTCCGGCGTGCTCACGTGGTGATCTCCTCTGGTGCGATCGAGCGGGCGACGCGCAGCGCGACGGCCTCCGGGTCCACCATGCCGCGCACCTGCACCCCGAAGGCCCGGGATGGACCCTCCCACACGAGGGTCATCAGCATGCGCCCACCGCGGAGCGCAGCCGGGAGGCCATGCACCTCGACCGGGCGTGCCATGGCCCCACCAGGGTCGGGGCTGGCGAGGGGTGCGGGGGCCTGGCGCAACAGCACGCGCGCGCCGTCGGCGGCCTCCCAGCGGGAGATCAACGCGGGCGGGGCGGCCGGGTAGGCGATGTCGGGCTCGACACGCGGCCGACCCGGAGCGAGCCCGGGCGGGATCCAGCGCGGCATCACCGGGGTGTAGCCGGCCTCGAAAGCCGCCTCGGAGTGGTCGCTCACCCAGTGCCCTCCGCCGATGCCCGCCGCCATGCCGTGAGTGGAGCGCATGTGCCCGCCGACCGAGACCCCGTCGAACCGCATCTCGGAGATCCCCGCGCGCACCAGCCGCCCCACGGGCTCGCCACCGGCGTCGAGGGCGTCCGCGGCCAGCAGGAGAGCGTCCGGAGACAGGCGCACGGCCGCGAGGCCATCGGGCCCCGCCTCGACGGCCCCCGTGCGCGGATCATCCATC
>JBKHVQ010000271.1:0-13169 GCA_046569985.1 Thermoleophilia bacterium
CTCAGTCGGTCGAGGCGACCCCCTCGGCCCGCTGGAGCGCGTCGGTCGGCGTCAGGCCGGCCGCCGCGGCCAGCCAGCACGCTACGGGCGCGGCCGTCCGCTCGGAGGCGTGCGCCGCCTCGCCGGCGAGGCGCAGGATCTGCTCGAACTCCTCATCGCTCGGCTCCGGCACCCCGAGGGAGGCGGCGAACCCCGCGATCCATTCCTGGCTGGTCATCGGATACTCCTTGACATGTGGAGTCCGCATGATGACAGGGGATCGTCCGGGTCATCCGCCCTCTCCGCACGATGGCGCCGGGCTCGCTACATCAGGTCCTTGACCAGGCCGATCATGTTGCCCTCCGGATCGGTGAACATGCCGATCTCCACGCGCCCCATCACGGTCGTCGGTCCCATGATGCGCCGCCCACCGAGGCTCTCGGCCCGCCCCAGGGCCGCCTCGACGTCGGGTACCGCCACGTAGAAGGTGACGTATCCGGGCCTGTCGCCGGGCATCGCCCCGATTCCGCCCCCGATGCCCTGCGCCTCTCCGTCGGCGGTGTCGCCCGGCCCGATGATGCCGTAGTCGATCCCTTCGGAAGCGCCGGTGTCGATCTCCCAGTCGAACAGGCGGCCGTAGAAGTCGCGCAGGGCCGGGGCGTTGCGCCCCATGATCTCGAAGTGGACGACGGGCCGTCCCATGGTGTCCTCCCTTCCGCCCCGCTTCGCGGGGCGCATCTCACGTCGGGGCCTCCGGGAACCGGCGCGCGCCCCGTCCGGGCACCGGTCCCCATCGGCCCTCCCGCCGCGGTGTGTGCCTGTGAGCGCGACACTCCCACGATGGGGGCCCGATGTCACCCCGCGGCGTTCAGCAGCAGCCCGCCGCGTTCGCGGGCACGGCGGCCGCACCGGCGGATGTGGCCGCCGGCGCCGTGGCGCGGATGATCGCGCCGTGCAGGCCCTCCGCCACCTGGTGGGTGAAGGTGATCTCGGCGTCGGTGAAGCCGGCGGCCCGGAGGAGATCGAGGTACTCGCCGCGCGCGAGGGCGCCCGCGAGGCACCCCGACCAGCTGCCGCGCTCGGCGCGCTCCTCGGGCGACACGCCATCCTCGGCGACCACGTCGCTGATGCCCAGGCGACCGCCGGGGGCGAGTACGCGAGCGGCCTCGCGGAGCACGGCGGCCTTGTCGGGCGACAGGTTCACGACGCAGTTGGAGATGATCACATCGACGCTGGCGGCCGGCAGCGGGATCTGCTCGATGTGGCCCTTGAGGAAGTGGACGTTGCGCGCCCCCGCGTCGGCGGCGTTGCTCCGCGCGAGCGCGAGCATCTCCTCGGTCATGTCGAGGCCGTAGACCGTGCCGGAGGGCCCGACGCGCCGGGCCGAGAGGAGCACGTCGATGCCACCGCCGGACCCGAGGTCAAGCACGGTCTCGCCCTCACGCAGTTCGGCGACCGCCGTCGGGTTGCCGCAGCCCAGGCTCGCGAGCACCGCCGCATCGGGCAGCGCCTCGCGCTCTTCGTCGCCGTAGAGACTGCCGCCGAACACCTCGGCGCTGATCGCCGATGCGCTCTCGGCCGGTCCGCAGCAGGTCGGGCCGCAGCAGCTCGCGCCCTCGGCGGCGGTGAGGGCCGCCGACGCGTAGTGGGCGCGGACCTCCTCGCGGATGTCGGTGTCGCTCATCGTGATCCTCCGTCGGGCGGGGTGGGGCCGGCCAGCCATGTGGCGAGTGGGGCGACGGCGTCGGGGATGACCCGGTAGTAGGCCCAGACCCCCCGCCGCTCGCTCTCGATCAGGCCCGCCATGCGCAGCACCTTGAGATGGTGGGAGACCGTCGGCTGACCCACGTCGAACAGCGGGGTGAGCTCGCAGACGCACACGGTCCCCCCGTGCCGGCGCAGCACATCGAGCAGCTGCATGCGGATGGGGTCGCCGAGCGCCTTGGCCAGACCGGCGAGCGCGGCCGCGTCGTCGCGGTCGATCTCCGGGCGGACGGTCGGGGCGCAGCAGGCGTCGGTGGCGGTTGGTGCCGAAGCGGTCGTCATATATCGATGATCGTCGATGACATCGATGTTTGTCAATGTCTATCTCGGGGTCGCGCCCCGCGAGGCACGCAGCAGGAGCGCGATCCCGATCGCAGCGGCCAGGATGGACCCGGCGAGCACGCCGATCTTGGCGGCGTCGATGATCGCCTGCGAGTCGTAGGCGAGTTCGGTGATGAACAGCGACACGGTGAAGCCGATTCCCGCGAGCGCGCCCACGCCGAGCACGTGCAGCCAGCCGACCCCACGCGGCAGACTCGACACGCCGAGGCGCACCGCGAGGGCCACGCCGGCGCTCAGGCCGATGATCTTCCCCGCCACGAGCCCCAGTGCGACCGCCGCGGCCACCGGCGTCTCGATCGCCGCCTGCAGGGATTCCCGGTCGAGCACGATTCCGGCGTTCGCGAGGGCGAAGATCGGCAGCACCACGAAACTCGACCACTGATGCAGTCCGTGCTCGACGCGCGTGAGGGGCGACACCGCTTCGCGGGCGAGCCACGACAGGCGCATCCAGCGGCCCGCCTCCGAATCGCCGCTCCCGCTGCGGCCCAGGTCGTCGGCCATGATGCGCGCCTCGGCCGCGACGGCCCCGGGGTCCTGGAAGGGGCGCACGGGGGTCAGCAACCCGATCGCGACGCCGGCGATCGTGGCGTGGACTCCCGACTGGAAGGTCGCGAACCAGACCACGAGCCCCAGCACGACGTACGGGCCGAGGTGGCGGATCCCGGAGCGTTGCAGCACGAACATGGCGGCCAGGCCGCCGACGGCGAGCGCCAGCCAGCCCGCGTCGATGCCGCTGCTGTAGAAGAGGGCGACGACGAGGATCGCCCCGATGTCGTCGATCACCGCGACCCCCAGCAGGAACGCCATGAGGGCCACCGGGACCCGCCGGCCCAGCGCGGCGAGCGCCCCGAGCGCGAAGGCGACGTCCGTGGCCATGGGGATCCCCCATCCGCCGGCCTCCGGGCCGCCGGCCGTGACGAGGAGGAAGATGGCCGCCGGCACCACCATGCCGCCCACCGCCGCGAAGGCGGGCAGCAGTGCCGCCTGGCGCGTCGACAGTTCGCCCACCGCGATCTCCCGTTTCACCTCCAGACCGACGACGAGGAAGAACAGCGCCATCAGGCCGTCGTTGACGACGTACCCGAGGTCCTTGGTCAGCGACCAGTCGCCCACGGCGACCGTGATCTCGCGACTCCAGAACGCCTCGTAGCCGCCGGCGGCGGTGTTCGCCCAGATCAGCGCGACCGCCGTCGCGGCGAGCAGCACCAGGCCACCCGAGATCTCCAGGTGCATGAACTGCTGCATCGGTTGCACGATGCGGCGCGGCACCGGACGGTCGGTGCGCGACCACGGCGCGCGGACGCGGCCGCCGGTGTCGTCGGGTGCTGACATCGGATCTCCGGGGTCGACGAGGTGTGTTGCCGACCAGGCTTCCCGGCGCACCTCGCGGTGAAGGTAGCAGGGCGCCACCGCCGGCGGACCGCGGACGCCGCTGCGCACGGGTGCGCGGCTTGAGGGCGCGCGACTGAAGTAGGATCGCTGGACGCGGCGCGGATGGGCGCCGTCCGCGACGGGCCTCCGCCGCGCCGCGCCGATGAGTCGCTACGGAAGGGTGGAACCAGAATGCCGCCGCTCAGATCGCGCACGGTCACCCACGGCCGCAACAGGGCGGGCGCCCGCGCTCTGCTGCGGGCCGCCGGCGTCGCGCGCGAGGACTTCGGCAAGCCGATCGTCGCCGTCGCGAACAGCTACACGCAGTTCGTGCCGGGGCACACGCATCTCAAGCCTGTGGGGGAGATCGTGGCCGCGGCGGTGCAGGAGGCCGGCGGCATTCCGCGCGAGTTCAACACCATCGCCGTCGACGACGGCATCGCGATGGGCCACGGCGGGATGCTCTACTCGCTGCCCTCGCGCGACCTGATCGCCGACTCGGTCGAGTACATGGTCCAGGCCCACTGCGCCGACGCGCTGGTGTGCATCTCGAACTGCGACAAGATCACACCGGGGATGCTGAACGCCGCACTGCGGCTGAACATCCCCACGGTCTTCGTCTCGGGGGGCCCGATGGAGGGCGGCACGGCGGTGCTGGTGGACGGCACCGTCCGCACGCGCGTCAACCTCATCTCCGCGATCGCCGACGCGGTGGCCGATGAGGTGTCCGACGAGGACATCGCGCGCATCGAGGAGTCGGCGTGCCCCACCTGCGGGTCGTGCTCGGGCATGTTCACCGCCAACTCGATGAACTGCCTCACCGAGGCCCTCGGCCTGGCGCTGCCCGGCAACGGCTCGGTGCTGGCGACCCACACCGCGCGCCGCGCCCTCTACGAGGACGCCGGTCGCACCGTGGTCGACCTCTGCCGGCGCTACTACGACGACGATGACGACTCGGTGCTGCCGCGCAACATCGCCACGCGCGAGGCGTTCGAGAACGCGATGACCCTCGATGTCGCCATGGGCGGTTCGACCAACACCGTCCTGCACCTGCTCGCGGCGGCGCAGGAGGCCGGGGTGGACTTCCGCATGGCCGACATCGACGCGCTCTCGCGCCGGGTGCCATGCGTCTGCAAGGTCGCGCCGAACGGCATCTACCTCATGGAGGACGTCCACCGGGCCGGCGGCATCCCCGCCATCCTCGGCGAACTGCACCGGGGGGGGCTCCTCAACACCGATGTCTCGACCGTCCACTCGGGCACAGTCGACGAGTGGCTCGATGAGTGGGACGTCCGCGGAGGGAGCGCCTCGGAGGTGGCGATCGAACTGTTCCATGCCGCTCCCGGCTGCCGGCGCTCGGCCGAGGCCTTCTCGCAGTCCGAGCGCTGGGAGACCCTCGACACGGACGCCGCCGAGGGATGCATCCGCGACATCGCGCACGCCTACTCGGCGGACGGCGGCCTCGCGATCCTCTTCGGCAACCTCGCCGAGGATGGCTGCGTGGTGAAGACGGCCGGCGTCGACGAGTCGATCTGGACCTTCAGCGGACCGGCGGTCGTGCTGGAGTCCCAGGAGTCTGCCGTCGAGGCGATCCTCAACAACCGGGTGACCCCGGGCGATGTCGTGGTGATCCGCTACGAGGGCCCGAAGGGCGGCCCGGGGATGCAGGAGATGCTCTACCCGACCTCCTACCTGAAGGGGAAGGGCCTGGGCACACAATGCGCGCTGCTCACCGACGGGCGTTTCTCAGGCGGCACCTCGGGCCTGTCGATCGGGCACGCGTCCCCGGAGGCGGCCTCCGGCGGTGCGATCGCCCTGGTGGAGGACGGGGACACGATCACGATCGACATCCCCAACCGCACGATCACGCTGGAGGTGTCCTTCGCGGAGCTGGCCGAGCGGCGCGAGCGGCTCGAGGCCACCACGGGGTACCGCCCCGCCCACCGCGAGCGGCCGGTCTCGCCGGCCCTGCGCGCGTACGCGGCGATGGTCACCTCGGCCGACACGGGTGCCGTGCGCGACGTGAGCAAGCTCGAGGGGCAGCCCGCCAAGGTGTGAGCCCGACCGCGCCGGCCCGCCGCGGGGCGGGCCGGCGCGGTATCGTCCCGCGCCCGATTCCGACCGGGAGGAGAGCGCGATGGCACGGTGGGAGCAGCTCGCGGCCGACGAACCCGAACTGGCGGCGCAGGTGAAGGAGTCGTTCGACGCGCGCGCGCACCACATGCTCGCGACGGTGCGACGGGACGGCGGGCCGCGCATCAGCGGCACCGAGGTGATCTTCGCGCTCGGCGACGTGTGGCTGGGCAGCATGTGGCACTCGCCGAAGGCCCGCGACCTGATCCGCGACGGGCGCTACGCGCTCCACAGTTGCTCGGACGACCCGCCGGACTGGGCGGGTGACGCGAAACTCGCCGGTCGCGCTGTGGAGATGAAGGACCCGGTCACCGTCCGCTCGGTGCAGGCCGCCCGCGGCGGCGAGTGGCCGACCGGGCGTTTCCACCTGTTCCGCCTCGAGATCGAGGAGGCGATCACCCTGCGCCTGCCGGACCCTCCGGAGCACCTCGTCGCCACCCGGTGGCACGAGGGCGGCGGGGCGTCGGTGCGCCTCCTCACCGAGTGACGGCGGCCTCCATGGCCAGGAGGTGCTCCTTCATCGGCGTGCCGCCCAGGTAGTCGCCGATCTCCCCGCCCGATCGCAGCACCCGGTGACAGGGCACGATGATCGGCAGCGGGTTGGTGGCGAGGGCGGTCCCCGCGGCGCGAGCCGCGCGCGGGTTCCCCGCCGCGGCCGCCACCTGCGCGTAGGATGCCGTCGCCCCGTACGGGATCGCCGCGGTGGCGTCGAGGACCGCGCGGCGGAATCCCCGCGACAGCCGCCGGTCGAGCGGCACCGTGAAGGTGGTCAGGGCGCCCGCGAAGTACGCGTCCAGTTCCCGGCGGGCCGTTTCGAGCGCGGGGTGGGGCGCGCGCATGATGCGCGGGGAGATCGCCTCGGCAAGGCGCTGCAGCACCGCGTCCTCGGGTTCCGGGGCCAGCGCGACGCGCACCAGGCCCACCTCGGTGGCGGCGAGCAGCAGCGGCCCGTCGGGCGCGTCGTGGCGCGCGATCGCGATGTCGAGGAGGCCCTCCTCGCGGGCCCGGGCGCCGAGCCGTGCGCGCACGGCTGCGAAATCGGTCGCGGGGGTGGCGTTCACGGGGCGCTCCTCAGCCGTCGCAGGGCGTCGTGGACGTTGCGCCGCGCCGCCGCCTCACTGGTGTCCATCGCGCGAGCCACCTCCGCGTGGGGCAGGTCGTCGACGAAGCGCAGAAGCAGCGCCTCCCGCTGCTTGGGCGCGAGGGCATCGACGCACGCCCACAGGTGCCGGTCGGCCACCGGCTCGGGTTCCACCGTTCCCGCCAGGTCCTCGATGGCGTCGACGGGGATCGGCGCCCGCGCGGCCGCGCGGTGCATGTCGAGGGCGACGCGCGCGGCGATGGTCAGCAGCCAGGCGCGCGCCGAGCCGGCGCGCCGCAGCCCGTCGTAGCCGCGCAACGCCGAGAGCATCGTCTGCTGGAAGCAGTCCTCCGCGGCGTCGGACCCGACCCGCGCGATGCAGAAGCGCAGCACGGCGGGGCCGTGGTCGCGCACCAGCGTCTCGAAGGGCGGGGCGCCGTCGGTGGGTCGGCGGACGGGTCTCATGCCCGTATGACGCTACGCCGCGGCGGGATGTGAGGTCACGCCGCGCGGCCTTCAGGAGCCGGTCACTCCGCGCCGGTGGCAGCCTTCCAGGTGGTGGTCGACGAGGCCCGCGGCCTGCATCAGCGCCAGGCACGTGGTGGGGCCCACGAACACGAAGCCGTGGCGCTTCAGGTCTGTCGCCATGGCCTTCGAGGCCGTCGTCTGCGTGGGCAGGTCGCTGAGCCGCGCCGCGGCGGGCTCGGGATCGGGCCGGTGCGACCAGATCAGGCGGTCGACGCCGCCGTCGTCGCGCAGGGCGACGATCGCCCGGGCGTTCTCGATCGCGGCGCCGATCTTGGCGCGGTTGCGCACGATCGCGGCGTCCCGCATCAGTCGCGCGTGGTCGTCGTCGGTGTAGGCGGCGACCGCGTCCGGGTCGAAGCCCGCGAACGCCGCGCGGAAGCCCTCGCGCTTCTTCAGGATCGTCAGCCACGAGAGCCCGCTCTGGAACGACTCGAGGCAGAGGCGCTCGAACAGGCCGCGCTCGCCATGCACGGGGACGCCCCACTCGGTGTCGTGGTAGCGCGTGTTCAGCGGGTGGTCGAGCGCCCAGGGGCAGCGGACCACCCCGTCCTCGGAAAGGACGGGGTGGTCGGGGATCGGGGGACTCATGAGGGCAACATTAGACCCCTCCACGGAGTGCTCCGCGGAGGGGTCGGGGCCGGTCAGGCTCCCCGCGGCGCGAACGGGGGCGGGCCGAGGATCTGGAACCCGGCGTCGGCTGCGGCGGCGGCCATTCGGGCCATGTCGGACGGCCCGGCCGGGGCGGCCGGTGGCATCCCGTGTCCGTTGGGGACATCGCCGGCGGCGAGGAAGAACCGGTCGTGGCCGGCCGGCGTCCCGACGATCAGCAGGCGGGCGGGGTCGGGGGAGGTGACGACGAACGCGTGGGGAGTGCCCCGCGGGACGTGAAGGGCATCGTCTGCGCCGGCGTCGACCTCCTCGCCGGCCAGGTGGAAGCGCACGGTGCCCTCCAGCACGATGAACGACTCGTCATCGTCGGGCTGGACGTGCAGCGGGGTCGCGGCACCCGGGGGCAGCCGGTGATCGTGGACGCACAGCCAGCCCGCGGTCTGGCCGGCGGACAGGCGGATCTCGACGCGGCCGCCCATGAACCAGCGGGCGGGCGCGGAGTGGGCCGGCTGGTGTGCCGGCGCGGTGGGGACCATCGGTGTGGTTGACATGCGGTCACCCTGCGCCGCGCCCGCGCCGGGGGACACCCCAGATTGGTGCGGTCCTCGCGCATCACCCAGGTTTCTGGGTGATCGCTCGCCGTCCGGCGGCCGGTGTGGGACGATCCCGGCCATGGCACGCGTGGATCTCCACCGGCTGGACGGGGAACTGGAGCGCCTGGCCGAGCGAGGTCTCGACTCGGAGACGTTCCGCCGGGAGGCGATGGCCCGCCTGACGCGCGCCGTACCCGCCGACGGCTACTGCCTGGCGACCGCCGACCCGCTGACCGTCGTCATGACGCGGCACGTGACCGCGGGGGTGCCGCGCGGCGAGGCGTGGCGGCTCTACCGCAACGAGTACGGCGAGGTCGACTACTCGAAGCACTCCGACATGGCGCGCGGCGCGCGGCCGGTGCGCATCCTCGAGCGCGAGACCGAGGGCGAACCGGAGCGCTCGGCGCGCTACCGCGACCTCATCCGCCCGATGGGGATGGGCCACGAACTGCGCGCGGCGGCGATCGAGAACGGCGCCACATGGGGTCTGCTGCACATGTACCGAGCGGTCGGCGCCCGTGGCTTCTCCGGCGACGACGAGGCGGTCGTCGCGCGGGTCGGGCGGCGCATCGCGGCCGGCATTCGCGCCGCGAGCCTCGCGGTGGCCGCCGACACCACGACGGCCGCGCAGACACCGGGCATGATGCTGCTCGACGCCGGCGGGCGGCTGCGCATGCTCAGCGGCAGCGCCGAGGGCCTGCTGGCGGGCATCCGCGACCCGGAGGTCCCGGAGGGCGCGGTGCCCGACGTGCTGATCACCCTCGGCCAGTGGGCGCACGAACTCGCCCGGCGGGGTGCCGAGGAGTCGACCGCCCGCGCGCGGGTGCGCACCGATGACGGGGCCTGGTGGCTGCTGCACGCCTCGTGCCCCACCTGGACCGAGGGCGACCGCAGCGATGTGGTGATCATCATCCAGCCGGTCGTCGGACCGGAACTGGCGGAGATGATGTTGCGGGCGCTCGGGTTCACCGAGGGCGAGCGCTCGGTGCTGAGCCTGGTGTTGCGCGGGCGGTCCACGAAGGAGATCGCGGGCGAACTGCACCTGTCGCCATGGACCGTCCAGGACCGCCTGAAGAGCATCTTCGCCCGCGCGGGCGTGCGGTCGCGGCGCGACCTGGTGGCGCGCCTCACCGGGGCCTGAGGGCCAGCGTCGCCTACAGGCCGGGCGCCCTCAGCCGGTAGACCACGGCCGCTGCCAGCAGGTTCGGCCTCCGGATCGCGCGCCGGTGGGCCGGGCGCCCTTCGGAGTCGAGCAGCACGCGCCGGTCGATCTCCAGCCCGCGCTCGGTGACGAGGTCCTCGAAGTCGAGGATCGTGCACAGGTGGATGTTCGGCGTGTCGTACCAGGGGTAGGGGAGGAACCCCGACACCGGCATCCGGCCGCGCACGGCCAGGTTCATGCGCAGCGGCCAGTGCCCGAAGTTCGGGAACGAGAGGATCGCCATGCGGGCGACGCGCATCATCTCCTCCACCACGAAGGCGGGTCGGCGCAGCGCGTGCAGCGTCTGGCTGAGCACCACCACGTCGTAGTGACCGTCGGCGACGTCGTCGAGGCCCTGGTCGATGTCGCCCTGCAGTACCGGCACGCCGCGCTCGATGCACGCATGGAAGCCCTCGTCGGAGATCTCCACCCCCGACCCCCGGCACCCGCGCCGCTGCATGAGGTGCTGCAGCAGGCTGCCGTCGCCGCAGCCGAGGTCGAGCACCTCCGACCCGGGGGGCACGAGATCGGCGACCACCTGGAGGTCCGCGCGCATCAGTGACCGTTCCCGTTCGCCAGTTGGCGCAGGAACGCCTGCACCGTGCGGTGGTACTCCGGGATCTCCAGCAGGAACGAGTCGTGGCCCCACGGTGAGGCGATCTCGCGGAAACTGACCTGCCGGTGCGCGGCCAGAAGCACCCGCACGATCTCCTTGGAATGGGAGGTGTCGAAGCGCCAGTCGGTGTCGAAGGAGACCAGCAGGAAGCGCGTGCGCCCTTCGTGGAGGCGCAGGACGGCCTCCGCCTCGTCGGCGAACGGGTCGAAGTAGTCCATGCAGCGGGTCAGGTACAGGTAGCTGAGCGCGTCGAACCGGTTCAGGAAGCTCGTGCCCTGGTGCTCGAGGTAGCTCTCGACCTGGAAGTCGACGTCGAACCCCGGGCGCGGCACCTCGGAGTTCTGCAGCCGCCGGCCGAACTTCTCGCGCATCGCCTCCTCGGAGAGGTAGGTGATGTGGGCGATCATGCGCGCCAGCGACAGCCCGTACGCCGGCTGGCCGTGCTCGTGGTAGTCGCCGCCACGGAAGTCGGGGTCGCGCAGGATGGCGGCGCGGGCGACCGCCGAGAACGCGATGTTCTGGGCGGTCAGACGGGCCGTCGCGGCGATGATGACGGCGGCGCCGAGGTCGTCGGGGTAGTCGAGCGCCCACTGGAGCGCCTGCATCCCGCCCAGCGACCCGCCGACCACCGCCAGAGGGCGCGGCACCTCGAGGTGGGCGGCGAGCGCCCGGTGCACGGTCACCAGGTCCCCGACCGAGAAGATCGGGAAACGAAGACCGTACGGGCGGCCCGTGGACGGGTCGGTCGAACTGGGTCCTGTCGTGCCCTGGCACCCGCCCAGCAGGTTCGGGCAGACCACGAAGAAACGGTCCGTGTCGATGGGGCGCCCCGGCCCGATGATGTTGTCCCACCAGCCCGGGCGGGCGGGGTCGCCGTGGTGACCGGCGGCATTCGCATCGCCGGTGAGCGCGTGGCATATGAAGACGGCGTTGCTGCCGTCGGCGTTGCGCTCGCCGTAGGTCTCGTAGGCCACCTCGACGGGCGCGATGCGCTCGCCCGACTCGAGCACCAGCGGACGGTCCTCCGTGAAGAGCACCGTCCGCCGGGTCTCGACCCGTCCCAGCGACGCCCCGGGCTGGGAGACCGCGCTCACGCCGCGGGAACCGCCTCCCGCGCGGCCGCCAGCGCCTGCTCGAGGTCGCCGATGATGTCATCGATGTGCTCGATGCCCACCGACAGGCGCACGGTGTCCTGACCGACGCCGGCGGACTCGAGCTCCGCGTCGTTGAGCTGCGAGTGCGTGGTCGTCGCCGGGTGGATCGCCAGAGACTTGGCATCGCCGATGTTCGCGAGGTGGCTGAACAGTTGAAGGCCGTCGATGAAGGCGCGGCCGGCGTCGCGGCCGCCATCGATGCCGAAGGTGAGGATCGCGCCGAACCCACCCGACAGGATGCGCTGCGCGGTCTCGTGGTACCTCGAGGACGGCAGGCCCGGGTAGTCGACCCACGTCACCTGCGGGTGCCTCTCAAGCCACTCGGCGACCGCCAGTGCGTTCGCGCTGTGGCGCTCCATCCGCAGCGGCAGGGTCTCGATGCCCTGCAGGAACAGGAAGGCGTTGAACGGCGACAGCGCCGCGCCGGTGTTCCGTAGCAGCACCGTGCGCACGCGCCCGATGTACGCCGCCGGGCCGAGCGCGTCCGACCAGACCACCCCGTGGTATGAGGGGTCGGGCTTCGTGAGACCCGGGTAACGGTCCGCGTTCGCGACCCAGTCGAACTTGCCGCTGTCGACGACCGCGCCGCCGATGGAGGTGCCGTGTCCGCCGATGAACTTGGTCAGCGAATGGATGGCGATGTCGGCGCCCTGCGCGAACACGTTCCCGTGGATCGGGGTCGCGACCGTGTTGTCCACCACCAACGGCAGGCCATGGGCGTGGGCGGCGTCGGCCCACGCCGTGACGTCGATCACGTTCACCTTCGGGTTGCCGATCGTCTCGGCGAACACCAGGCGCGTCTTGTCGTCCACCAGACCCTCGAGCGCCTCGGGAGTGTCGGGGTCGATGAAGCGCACCTCGATGCCGTACTGCGGCAGCGTGTGCGCGAACAGGTTGTAGGTGCCTCCGTAGAGGGTGGAGAGGGCCACGATGTTGTCCCCGGTGCGGCAGACGTTGAGCACCGCGTAGGTCACCGCCGCCTGGCCGGATGCCGTCACGCAGGCGGCGATGCCGCCCTCGAGGGCCGCGAGGCGCTGCTCGAGCACATCCCAGGTCGGGTTCATGATCCGCGTGTAGATGTTCCCCGGGACGGCCAGCGCGAACAGATCCTGCGCGTGCTGGGCGTCGTCGAACACGAACGATGTCGTCTGGTAGATCGGCACCGCCCGGGCGTTCGTCGTCGGGTCGGGTACCTGCCCGCCATGCAGGGCGATGGTCTCGGGGCGCTGCTCGCTCATCGGCGTTCCTCCTGGGGCACCTGGATGCGGGTGAGAATGATCGGCGCCATAATGACAGCTAATACGGCGCCGTTTCCGGGAAATGCGGGGACCCGCATCCGCCGAATCGTAGCCACCGGCGGGCCTCCACGCGGCCGCCGGCCGCTCAGGTGTCGGCCCTGCCGAAGGTCAGGAGGGCCACCGCGGCGGAGACGATCCACGCGCAGGCGGTGATCGGCGCGGCCGGGATCCAGCCCGGGAAGACCGTGCCGATCGCGGTGAACGCGCTGGCGCCCACCCACGCCGCGGCGTAGAAGGCCATCATCGCCGGCTGCCGATCGCGATCGTGTGAGCGCGCGGCCACCTCGGTCGCCCCGGGCGCGACGAACCCCCAGTAGGCCGCGATGAACAGGCCGAAGGCCGCCCCGAACAGCCACAGGGGCGTCCCCGCCGGGATCGTCACGACGATCGCCACGACGCCCAGCGCCGCGATGGCCACCACCGGCACGCGGGTGCCGATCCGGTCGCTCCACCATCCGCCGCCCAGGGTGGTCACGATGCCGGCGATACCGAGGATCGGC
>JBKHVQ010000272.1:0-8567 GCA_046569985.1 Thermoleophilia bacterium
GCGGGCCAAGATCGTGATCGATGTCGTTCAGGGAAACAGCGCCAAGGACCTGGGATCCTGGCTCGATCGCCAGCCCGCGCCGTGGCTCGCCGGCGTGCGCGCGGTGGCCACCGATCTGGCCGAGTCCTACCGCTCAGGGCTCGATGGTCGCCTGGATCACGCGATCCGGGTCGCCGATCCCTTCCACGTTGTGAGGCTGGGCAACCGCTGCCTCGACCAGGTGCGCCGACGGGTCCAGAACGCGACCCTCGGCCACCGGGGCCGCAAGCGCGACCCCCTCTATCGGATCCGCAAGCTGATGCTCACCGGCACCTAGCTGACGTGCTCACAGAGGTTCCGAACGCCTGAGAGGTAGTCCGGGCCTCCCGAGAGGCTGTGGGTGTCTGACGCCTACGACCTCCGGGAGGTCCGGATGCAGCACCCTAACGCCAGGCTCACGCCGCGCGGCCGGCTCGAGCTGGTGCTCCTTGTCGAGCGCGAGGGCGCCAGCTTCCGCCAGGCGGCGGCCACCTACAGATGCAGCGTCTCGACGGCCTTCGAGTGGGTGTCGCGCTGGCGACGCGCATCGATCGGCGAGCGCCTCGGCCTGGGATGCCTGGCCGATCGCTCATCGCGTCCGCACCGCCAGCCCCGGCGTCTGGACGCCCTCACCCAGGCCCGGGTCGTCCTGGCCCGACGGCGCACCGGCTGGGGGCCGCGTCTGATCGCCGGCGAGCTCGGGATGGCCCACTCGACAGTCTGGAAGGTCCTCGCCCGCCACGGCCTCTCGCGGCCCGGGCCATCGGATCGGCCGCCGGTGCACCGCTACGAATGGCCCTGCCCGGGCGACCTGCTGCACATGGACACCAAGCGCTATGCGCGCTTTGAGCGACCGGGTCACGCCCTGACGGGCGTGCGCGATCGCACCCGCAAGGAGAAGGACGCCCGCTGGGGCTACCAGTACGCCCACGCGATCGTCGACGACCACTCACGCCTGGCATATGTCGAGCTGCACGACGACGAGCGCGCCGACACCATCACCGCCTTCACCGCACGGGCCCTGGCCTGGTTCGCGCGTCGCGGCATCCGGACGCGGCGGGTGATGACCGACGGCGCCTGGGCCTACACCCGCAACCGCTCCCTGGCCGATCTGCTCGCCCACCACCACGTGCGCCACCTGGTCACCCGCCCCTACCGGCCCCAGACCAACGGCAAGGTGGAGCGCTTCCACCAGACGATGTCGCGCGAGTGGGGATACGGCGTGCTCTACCGCTCACATCGCCACCGCCAGAGGGCCCTGGGATACTGGCTCGGCCACTACAACCAGCGGCGGCCCCACAGCGCCCTCGGCGGCCAGGCTCCGATCAGCCGCGTTCGGAACCTACGTGGGCACGACACCTAGCGCCTGGAGGACCCGGGGCTCGATCGCATGCTCCTCGGGCTGCGCCTGGGCGACCCTGACAGGAGGTGCTCGGCGCCTGGCTGGCCAAGGAGTCGGTGCGCGACATCTACCTGGCCGACCACCCGGCCGACGCCGAGCTGCTCATCGACAAGGCCATCGAGGGCTGCGCCGCCGACCCGGTCGATGAGGTCCGCTCGCTCGGGCGGACGCTCTCGCGCTGGCGCACCGAGATCCTCAACCACCACACCACCGGCGCCTCCAACGGGCCCACCGAGGGCCTCAACCTGCTGATCAAGAAGGTCAAGCGCGCGGGCCACGGGTTCCGATCTTTCGCCAACTACCGGCTACGGATCCTGCTCCACGCCGGCGGCGTCAACTGGCCGGCGACGAGACCGCCCACGCCGGTCATCCGAACCCGCTCGCCACGCTGAAATCGGAAGAGCCGGTAGAGCGGACTACGTCGTCGCGTGCGGACTGATGGTTCTCTGCCTGCGGTCAACCTTCGACCCCAATCGGGTGGGCTATAGGAAGCTTCGGCAGTCAAAACCGCCGCCCGAGCCCTCGCTCGAGCTCCACAACCCGCCGCATCGCCTCCAGCTGCTCCGCCTCGTCGGACCGCCCGCGCGCCTCCATCATCCGCACCAGGTCCCCCGGTGAGGCGACCCATGGTCGAAGGCCACCGCCGAGGTGGACGCGCTCGGCGCGCCGGCGCAGGTCGCGGTGGCCTTTGGTTCCCTCCGGGGCCTCCCGCACCCACAGGAGCGTCCCGCCGGTCACCCGGTAGAACCACGCGTCCCCGTCCCGCTCGACACCGACCCCGCGCATCGCGAAGTTGAGGATCGCGTCGTCGTTCGCGACACGGGTGCCCTTTGGGATCACGAGTTCCAACTCCTCGGGGATCTCATCGGCCCCCTGCAGGACGCGGGCAAGGGACCCGACGAGGATGTACTCGACCCCCGCCTCGTCGAGTTCTCCGAGGACGGCGTACGGGTCGAAGAAGTAGCCCGACTGCTCCGAGCCTCCGCGCACGAGCGCCTGATCAAGGCGCTCCTTGGGCGTCAGGCGCGAGAGCTCGACGAGGCGCGCGACCTCGGGGGCCTCGGGGTCAAAGGGAACCAACGCCGTCGACAGATCGAAGCCGCACGCCCGGAGCACCCGGCGCACGGTCGCGAAGGCCGGCTCGACCTCTCCTGATTCCCACCGGCCGATCTGTGAGCGGGGGGTGCCCAGGAGCTGGGCCAGCTCGTGCTGGGCGAGGCCCGCGCGAGTGCGCGCGCTTCGGATGAGTTCTGCGGCGGTCATGACACCGGCAGCCTACCCTCCCGCCTTGTTTGCGTGGTTGTCCGCATTTATGCTGCTCATACTTCGATTGCCATGGCCAGCACCCTCCCCACCTTCCTCACCGCCGACGAACTCGCTCTGGTGCTGCGCTGTCAGCCGGAGAAGGTCTACCGCCTGGCCGCCCGCGGCGAGCTTCCCTCCTACAAGGTGGAGGGGCGGAGGCTGTTCGACCAGGGCGAGGTCGTGCGCTGGCTGGAGAGCCGGCGGGTCGCCGCTCCGGCCGAGTACCGCTGAGCACTCGTGGCCTCGATCCGCGCCTACGAGACCGCGAAAGGTGAGCGCCGCTACGAGGTGCGCTTCCGCGACGGTGGCCACCGCGAACGCTCGCGGGTCTTCTCGGTCCACAAGGACGCCCGGGCCTTCAAGCTCGACGTCGAGCGGCGCGCGCAGGCGGGGATCCTCTACCAGGCCGCTCCCGAGCGATTCGGCGAGGTGGCGTCGGCCTGGTTCGAGCGCTTCGTGGTCGGAGCGGCGGGGCGGGTGCGCCCACGCCCGCGCTCTGTCGACGCGGTCTCCGAGTGCCTCGGGTACCTCTCCCCCCTCAACCAGTTGTCCCTGGAGCGGATCCGCCGGCCGGTGGTCGAGGACCTGATCACCACGCTCGCGGCACGGGCGCCGCGACGGGCCGAGATGGCGCTTGCTCTGTTGAAGCGGATCCTGCGCGACGCCGAGGAGCGCGGGCAGCCGGTCGATCCGTCCGTCTTCCGAGTACGGATCGCAAAGCCCACCGAGCGCGAGCCGCGCTTTCTCACCTGGGACGAGGCCGAGGAGGTCTCATCCTGGATGCCCGAGTACGTGCGCCGGATCGTGCCGATCGCGATCCTGACGCTGCTGCGGCGCGGGGAGATCCTCGGCCTGCGTGATGCCGACCTCGACCTCGAGGCGGGCTCGGTGTCGGTCTTCGCCCAGCACCAGGACGGCGAGCACGTGGCCACCAAGACCCGCTCCTCGCGGCGGACGGTGGACATCGGCCCGCGGGCGATACGCCTCCTTCGCGAGCAGCAGATGGCGCGCGGTCCGGTCGAGGGGGGCTACCTCTTCCCTTCCCGGGTCGGGCGGCCGTTTGATCCGGATAACTTCATGTACCGGGTCTTCAAGCCGGCGGCCAAGGCCGCCGGGATCCCCGACCTGACCTTCCACGACCTCCGCCACTCGGGCGCGTCGCTGATGATCGCCGCGGGTTGCCACGTGAAGGTGATCGCCGAGCAGATGGGCCACTCGGACGGCGGCGGCCTCGTGCTGAAGCGCTACGGCCACCTCTACAAGGGGGCCCGGCGCCAAGCCGCAGTCGCTTTCGAGGCCCACGTCTTCGGTGAGACGAGCGGCGGCCCTGTGGGGCAGGCGTGGGATGACGGGCAGCTGGGCCTTGATCTTGGCCCGACCTGAGAAGCCGAAAGGCTGGCGATTGCAGGCCTTTTCGAGAAAGCGGACGACGGGGTTCGAACCCGCGACCTTCGGCTTGGGAAGCCGACGCTCTACCAACTGAGCTACGTCCGCGTGGACCGGCAAACTAGCATGCCGCGTCCGCCCGGCCGGGGTTGCGCGCCCCGCGGATCTGCCGTAGACCAACGCGGACACGACGGGCGCGGAGGCGATCATGGGCGGCATCGAGGACTTCCGGGCGGGTCAGCGGGCCATGTGGGGCGCGGGCGAATTCGACTGGCTGGCGCGCATGATCTGGTCGGTCGGCGGGCTGCTGGTGAGCCGGTTGGAGATCGGGCCCGGTGACGATGTCGTCGACATCGGCTGCGGCACCGGCAACGTGGCCATCCAGGCCGCGCAGGCCGGGGCGCGGGTCACCGGCGTCGACCTCGCCCCCGAGATGCTGGCCCAGGCCCGCGTCAACGCCGACGCGGAAGGGCTGGCGATCGCCTTCATCGAGGGCGACGCCGAGGACCTCCCCCTGGCCGATGCGTCGGCCGACGTCGCCGTCTCGAGCTTCGCGAACATGTTCGCCCCGCGCCACGAGATCGCCGCGTCGGAGATGCTGCGCATCCTGCGGCCCGGCGGGCGCTTCGGCATGGCCGCCTGGAGCGCCGAGGGCACGATCAACGCGTTCCTGCTGACGGTCGCCGCCCACCTCCCGCCGCTCCCGCCGTTCGCCCGGCCCCCGGCGCTCTGGGGCGACCCGGAGCATGTCCGCTCCATGTTCGACCGCCCCGAGTGCGCTCACCTCGACATCGGTCGCGAGCAGGTGGTTTTCGAGTTCTCCTCGGCCGACGCCGCCACCAGTTCGTACACGGAGCGCTTCGGGCCGCTGCTGGTCGCCCGCCGCATGCTCGAGCCGCGGGGCGCCTGGGCGCCGCTCGTGGATGACATCCGCGCCTTCTTCGCCCGCCTCCAGGGGCCGGAGGGGGCCGTGCTGATGCCGAGCGACTACCTGCTGATCACCGGACGCCGCGGCCGGTGCTGACGCGCCGGCGCGCTACATCCGATCGGGAGCCTCCACGCCGAGCAGGTCCAGCCCGCGCTTCACGGTCGCGGCGGTCGCGTTGCACAGGTCGATCCGCAGGGTGCGGACCTCGTCCGGCTCGCCGACCACGCGGCAGCGGTGGTAGAAGGCGTGGAAGTCGCGCGCCAGATCGACCAGGTAGGCGGCGACCCGATGGGGGGCCCGCCGCTCGATGGCCTCGGCGAGCGACTCCGGCCACTCGGCGAGGCGCAGCACCAGGGCGCGCTCGGCCGGGTCGAGTTCCACGGGTGCGGGAGCCCCCGGCGCGGCGGCCTCACCGGCCTCGCCGAGCTGGCGCAGGATGCTGCACACCCGCGCGTGGGCGTACTGCACGTAGTAGACGGGATTCTCCTGGCTCTGCTCCCGCGCGAGGTCCAGGTCGAGGTCGAGCGCCGTCTCGTGGCTGCGCTGCACGAGGAAGAACCGGGCGGCGTCGACGCCGATGTCGTCGAGCAGGTCGCCGAGGGTCACCACCGTCCCCGCACGCTTGCTCATCTTCTTCGCTTCGCCGCGCTCCACCAGGCTGACGAGCTGGATGATCACGGTCTCCAGCATGTCCGGCGGGTAGCCGCCGGCGGCGAGCACGGCCTTCAGCCGCGCGATGTAGCCGTGGTGGTCGGCCCCGAGGACGTCGATGAGGACATCGTCGCCGCGGCCCGCCTTGTCGAGGTGATAGGCGACGTCGGCCGCGAGGTAGGTGCTCTCGCCGTCGCCGCGCACGAGCACGCGGTCCTTCTCGTCGCCGTACTTGCTCGTCCGGAACCAGATCGCGTCGTCGTGGCGGTAGGCGTCGCCCACCCGCTCCAGCTCGGCGACGGCCGCGACGACCCGCCCGGACTCGTGGAGGCTCGTCTCGGAGAAGAAGGTGTCGAACTCGACGCGGAAGCGCTCGAGGTCGCCGAGGATGGCGCGCATCATCAGGCGCTCGCCGGCGCTGGAGAAGGCATCGAGGGCCTCCGCGGCCGGCGGGTGGGCGCGGTCGGCCCACTCGTCGCCGACCCGCTCCCGGATCGCCTCGGCGACGGCGACCACGTACTCGCCGCGGTAGCCGTCCTCGGGCACGTCCGCGTCGAGCCCGCAGAGCTGCGCGTAGCGGGCGGCGACCGAGGCGCCGAAGAGCCGCATCTGGCGCCCGTAGTCGTTGACGTAGTACTCGCGGGCGACGCTGTGGCCGCCGAACCGCAGCATGCGCGCCAGCGAGTCGCCGTAGGCGGCCTGGCGCGCGTGGCCGACGTGCGGCGGGCCCGTCGGGTTCGCCGAGACGTACTCCATCAGCACCCGCTTGCGGGGCAGCGCGCACCTCGCCCCGAACCGGTCGCCGCGGCCGGCGATATGGGCGGCCATCGCCGCGAACCACGCCGGCGTCAGGCGGATGTTCAGGAACCCGGGGCCGGCGACCTCGACGGCCTCCAGCCACTCGGCGGCGGCATCGCCACGCAGGTGCCCGGCGACCGCCTCGGCGATCTCGCGCGGGGCGCGGCGCACGGCGCGCGCCATCGACATGGCCATCGGGGTGGCGATGTCCCCCATCTCGGGCGACGCGGGCGGGGCGAGCGGGACCGCGGGCGGCGTCTCCCCCACCGCTGCCTGCGCGGCGGCGGCGAGAGCGTCGCGGATCGGTGAGAGGAGAGCGGTGTCGGACACGATCGCGCACCCTACCGCGCGCGCGACCCGGGCGGGTCCCCTCGGGCCCCCGTCCCGGACGTCAGCGGGCCGGCGCGGCGGCCTGGTCGAGCCAGGCGGAGAGCTGGGGGTACGGCACGGCCCCGACCTGCCGGCCGACCTCCCGGCCGTCGCGGATCAGCACCAGCAGCGGGATGCTCTGGGCACCGAACCGCGCCGACAGGGCCGGCTCCTCGTCGACGTTCACCTTGACGACCTTCAGGCGCCCGGCCCGCTCGGACGCGAGGCGCTCGAGCACCGGTGCCACCGCACGGCAGGGCCCGCACCACGGCGCCCACAGATCGACGACGACCGGCACCGACGAGGTCGACTCGTCGCCGAAGGTCGCCGTCGTCGCCGGGACGACCCACGGCAGCGAGGCGCGACAGCTGCGGCAGCGCGGCGTGCCCCGGGGGACGGCGCGCACCCGGTTGGCCGTCCCGCAGGCCGGGCAATGAAGGACATGGGAGGCATCGGCCATAGGTCGAAGTTAGCACCAGGATGAACGGGCACGCATGGTCTCCGCGCGCGGACACCCCGGCGTTGCGCACCCGCCCACCCGAAGCGCGCCGCGCCCGGACAGGCCTTTCGTGGAACACGGGAGTTGCCGGGACGCCCCCCATCCACGACCACGCCCCGAGGGGCCACGTGGCCGGGCTTGTCCCGGCCACCGGCCGACGGCCGGTCTCGCAGGCCGGCCCCGGCGAGCGCAAGCGAGCCGGTGCCTGCAGATGCATCCGCTCGCGGCAGTGAGCGGATGGCGTCGAGCCCGCCCGCCCGAGGCGGGCCGACGCTGGTCGCGCTCTCGACGCGCGGCCTGGGCTTGGCACCGAGAGGTCTTGTCCGCGCGCGGCACCCGGTTCAGTGCGGGTAGGGGTGCCCTTCGATGATGCAGAGGGCCCGGTAGAGCTGCTCGGTGAGGACGACGCGGGCGAGCTGGTGCGGCATGGTCAGCGGGCCGAGCGAGGTGCGCTCGTCGCACTCGGCCAGCAGGCCGGCGTCGAGCCCCGGCGCCCCTCCGATGATGAAGGCCACGGGCCGCCCCTCGTCGATGCGGCGCCGGAGCCAGTCGGCGAAGGCCTCGCTCGAGGCCGGCATCCGGCCCGTGGGGTCGAGGGCCACGGTGTGGGCGCGCGCCAGCAGACGGCCGCGTAGCCGCCCGGCCTCCGCCGCGCGGGCGCGGTCCTCCCCGCGCTGGATGGCCTCCGCCTTGACCTCGTCGACGCGCAACCCGGCCATGCGGTCGACGCGTTCCTCATAGAGCCGGCCGGCCGCGTCGTGGGGCGGCCGCAGTCCCCCGACGCAGGCGATCTGGATGCGCGGTGCGCGCTCACGGCGTGCCATCGCGCGCATCCTCCCACGCCCGGGCGATCGCGATGCGCTCCAGCGCCGTCGGGTGCGTCCCGAACAGCAGGCGCACGATCGCCGGCGGGTCGGGCACCGCGCGCGCGCGGGCAACCAGGCCCTGCTGAAGGGCGATCGACGCCGCCGGGTCGCCGGTGAGCTCCAGGGCCCGCACCTCCGCCTCGCGCTCGAAGGAGCGGCTGACGGCGTTCTGCAGGGGAACGCTCGCCGCCCCGACGATCGCCGCGCCCGCCGCCAGCACCGCGAGCCGCCTCACCACGAGGTCGCATCCCGCGGCGTCCCGTCCCGGCGCCGCCGTGCCGGTGCGCCGGCGCACGACGGCGAAAAGCAGGAGGCACACCGGCAGCGACAGGCCGACGACCCAGG
>JBKHVQ010000273.1:0-17714 GCA_046569985.1 Thermoleophilia bacterium
GACGCCGCCGGCATCGCCGCGCGTCTCAGGTCGGCTCTGGCCACCGCGTTCGATGTCGCCGAGGGGGAGATCATCGCCCCGCCCGCGGCCGGGCGGGGCGTCGTCTTCGCGCGCGGGCCCGAGGGCTGGGAGGGCGCCCTCGACGACCTCCCCGTCGATGCCCTGCCCGGGCCGCCGTCGGCGGAGGTGGACGACCTGTTCGGCCTGCCGGCGTGACGGGAGCGGGCCGCGTCATGGGGGCCGATGCCTGAGCCGCCCCCGTTCGTCCCGCGCCCCGGCGACCCCCGCGCCGACCGGCTGCGGCAGGGCTATGCCGATGTCTTCGGCGGCTGCCCGGTGCCCGTGCCGGTCGAGTCGATCGCCGAGGACTACCTCGGGCTCAGCCTGCGGGTCGCCCACATGCCGGTGTCGGGTCTGCTGCTGGTGTCGAAACGCCAGCTCTGGACCCACGGGGAGGAGCCGCCCGAGCGTCGCCGATTCACGATCGCGCACGAGATCGCGCACTGGGTCTGCCACCGTCACGGGGTGCCGTCGCGATGCGAGCTCGATGCCGGCGCCGCGGCCCGGGATCCCCGGGAGCGTGAGGCGAACACCTTCGCCGCCGAGTTGCTCATGCCGGCCGACGCCGTCCGCGACGCGCACTCCCGCGGCCTCGATGCGCGCGCGCTCGCGGAACTGTTCGCCGTGTCCGGGCTCGCGATGGCGTGGCGGCTCTACAACCTGCATCTCGGGCCCCCGCCGGCCCCGGTGGACGGGCAGGGCGCCGCGCCTGCCTGAGCCGCCGCTCATGCCGCCTGCTGTTCGTCGTCGGGTGGCGGGTCGAGGAAGAAGATGTCGCCGGCGACCACTTCGATGCCCTGGCGGCGCGTGCCGTCGGCGGCCTCCCACTCGCTCCAGCTGAGGCGACCGTCGATGCCCACCCGCCGGCCCTTCGCCAGGTGCCGCTCAGCGAGTTCCGCGCGCGCACCGAAGAGGGTGATGTCGATGTAGTTGCTGCGGTCGGCCCACTGGCCGTCGCTCTCGCGGGTGCGGCTGGAGAACGCGAGGCGCAGGGTCGCGACGGGGTCGCCCGCCGCCGTGCGGCGCATGTCGGGGTCGCGCGTCAGTCGCCCGACGAGCACGACGCGGTTGATGTCGGCGGCCATGGTTCCTCCCTATGGCGTTCGCAGGTGCCGGCATCGTCGCCGCACCCGGTGTGGCGTCTCCAGGCGGGCGTGTGACCTCTCGGCCGCTCATGTGTGGCGCCGCACGCGCGCCGATGCGCCGGCATGCACGTGCACGCCGTGTTGCGGTTGGGCGCCCCCGTGACGGATCCGGCCGGTCCCGTGGCATCCTGAGAGGTCGTGCGTCCGCCGATCCCACGCAGCCCCGCCGGGCGCGCCCTCGCCATCTCCGCCATCGCCGTCGTGCTCCTGGTGGCCGGCGTCGTCCTCGCCCGCGCGGTCGGCACGCCCGACGACCGGGTTCCTGCGGGCGTGTCGATCGCGGGGATCCCCGTCGGCGGCCTCACGCCCGCGCAGGCGGAGCGCGCCGTCGCCGGCCAGGCGGGCGCGCCCACCGGGGTCGTCGTCGTCGACCGTCCCGGGGAGCCGGGCTTCCCGATGCGCGTCCCGGTGGCCGACCTCGCGCCGATCCCCCGCGCCCGGGTGGCCGTTGAGCGCGCGATGGAGCAGCCCTCGCTGGCCCAGCGGATCCTGCGCGAGATCGGCCTGGGATCGGACCGGGAGATCGCGCTCGACTACCGGGTCGAGGGCGCGGCCCTCAACCGCCTCGTCGCGCGCGTCAAGAAGCAGCTCACCCGGGCTCCGCGCGACGCCGCGGTGCGCGTGGCGGACGGAGCGCTCACGCTCACCGCTGCGCGCGACGGGCGCCGGGTGCGCGAGGTCCGCCTGCGCGCCGCCCTGATGAGACTGCCCGAGCGGGTGGTGGTACCCGTCGCGGCGGTCGCGCCGGCGGTGGACGACGACGCCGCACGCACCGCCCGCATCCGCGCGGAACGGCTCGCGCAGGGCCCGGTGCGTGTCACCAACCGCGCGCGTTCGGCGACGCTGCCGCGCCGCACCCTGCTGCGGGCGCTCACCTTCACTCCCGCCGCCGGAGCCATCGCCGTCGGGATCGACCCCGACGCCATCGCCCCCGTCCTGCGGGAGACGTTCGGCCCGCTCGAGCGGGAGCCGGTCTCGGCGCGGTTCCGCGTCAGCGGCGAGCGGGTCGAGGTCGTGCCCGGCCGCGCGGGCCGCACGGTCGACGCGGCCGGCGTCGCCCGGGCGCTGGAGCGCGGAGCGGGAGCGCGGTCGGTGCGCGTGCGCATCACCACCATCGCCCCGGCCCTCACCACCGCCCAGGCGCGCGAGATGGGCATCACCGAACTGGTGTCCGAGTTCTCGACTCCATATGCCTGCTGCCAGCCGCGCGTCACCAACATCAAGCGCGGCGCCGCGATCATGGACGGCACCATCATCCCCGAGGGGGGGACCTTCTCCCTCAACGAGGTCCTCGGGGAGCGCACCACCGCGCGCGGCTTCGTGCCCGCGCCGCAGATCAACGCGGGCAAGCTGGAGGACGCCGTCGGCGGCGGCGTGAGCCAGATCGCCACCACCATGTTCAACGCGGCCTTCTTCGCCGGCCTGCACCTGGTCAGCCACACCCCGCACGAGTTCTGGATCACGCGTTACCCGCCGGGGCGCGAGGCGACGGTGTCGTGGGGCGGCCCGGAGCTGATCGTCGAGAACGACTGGCCGGCGGCGATGCTGGTGAAGGCCGAGGCGACCGACGAGGGCATCACCATCCGCCTCTACTCCTCGAAGCTGGGGCGGCGCGTCACGACCACCTCCAGCGACAACGCCGTCGCGGGCACCGCCTTCACCAGCACCTACACGCGCAAGGTGTACCGCGGCGACGATGTGATCCGCGACGAGAACTGGTCGTGGACCTACAAGGAGCCGCCCCCCGACTGACGCCGGGTTTCGCGGCATTGTGTCCGGGTACCGCCCGCCCCTGATGCCCGAGTTCGCCGATGACCTCTTCCTCCAGATCGCCGCCGTGCTGGCGGTCGCCGCGGTGGTGGGGGCGATCGCGCTCACGCTGCGCCAGCCGCTGGTGGTGAGCTTCATCGCGGTCGGCATCCTGGTGGGCCCCGCCGTGCTCGGCATCGTGGAGGAGGAGGCCGCGGTCGCGGTGCTTGCGGAGATCGGCATCGCGATGCTGCTGTTCGTGGTCGGGCTGAAACTCGACCTCCGGATGATCCGCTCGGTCGGCCCGGTCGCCCTGGTCGCGGGGCTCGGCCAGATCGCGATCACGGGCGTTCTCGGCCTCGGTCTGGCGCTGGCCCTGGGGCTCGACATGGTGCCCGCGCTCTACGTCGCGGTAGCGCTGACCTTCTCGAGCACGATCATCATCGTCAAGCTGCTGTCGGACAAGCGCGAGATCGACCAGCTCCACGGTCGGATCGCCGTCGGCGTCCTGATCGTCCAGGACATCGTCGTGGTGATCGTGATCATCCTGGTCACGGCATTCGCGGGTGGCGGCGATGACGGCGTGGCGACCGAGGTGCTCGGCATCATCGGGAAGGGGGCTGCGCTCGTCATCGGCCTGGCGATTCTGATGCGCTGGGTGCTGTGCCCCGTGATGCACCGGCTGGCGCATCTGCCCGAACTGCTGGTGCTCGCGGCGGTGGCGTGGGCACTCGGGCTCGCGGCCCTGACCGAGGAGCTGGGCTTCTCCGTCGAGGTGGGCGCGTTCCTCGCGGGGGTGGCGCTGGCCTCGACCCCGTTTCGTGACGCGCTGGGCGCTCGCCTCGTCCCGTTGCGGGACTTCCTCTTGCTGTTCTTCTTCGTCGATCTCGGCGTCGCCGTCGAACTGGACCTCGTGATCGACCAGATCTGGACGGCGATCATCCTGGCCCTCTTCGTGCTGCTGTCGAAGCCGCTGATCATCCTGGGCGTGATGGGCGTCATGCGCTACCGGCGCCGCGTGTCGTTCCAGACGGGGATCGCCCTGGCCCAGATCAGCGAGTTCTCGTTGATCCTCGCGGCCCTCGGCCTCAGTCTCGGCCAGATCGACCGGGCGACGGTCGGCCTGATCACCGCCGTGGGTCTCATCACGATCTCGCTGTCGACCTACCTCATCCTCTACGTGGAGCCCCTCTACGAGCGGCTGGAGGCCCGGCTTGCGATCTTCGAGCGCGCGAGCCCGCGCCCCGACGCCGACGAGCGCGACGACGCACCCCCGCATGTCATCGTCTTCGGGCTGGGCCGCTACGGGCTCGATCTCGCGATCGGCCTGCGCGACGGTGGACAGCGGGTGCTGGGGGTCGACTTCGACCCGCGTGCCCTGGAGGGGGCGGCGGGCGCGGGGCTCTCGACGCTCTACGGCGACGCGCAGGATCCGGAACTGCCCGAGTCGTTGCCGCTGGCGGGCGTCCACACCGTCGTGAGCACCCTCCGCCTGCATGACGCCGACCGGGCGCTCCTGCACGCCCTGCGACAGCACGGCTTCGAGGGGCGGGTCGCCCTCACCGCCCAGGCGCCCGGCGAGCGTTCCTCACTGGATCGCGCCGGCGCCGACGTCATCCTGGAGCCGTTCCGCGACGCCGCGGACGCCGCGGTGGCGTTGCTCACCGACACCGGTTCCGGTGGGGCCGGCGACGCATCGCCCGCCGCGGGCGGTCAGGACGCGGGGCCGTCCCCGCGCTCGCGCAGGTAGCGCTCAAGCTCGGCGGCCAACTCGTCGCCGCTGGGCAGGTCGTCCTCGTTCACCGCCTCGGAGGCCTCCTGGAGGCGCTCGACGAGAGTGCGCAGGCGCGGGTCGGACTCGACCGCCTGGGACACCTGGTTCTCGAAGGTGGCCGACGCCTCACGCAGTTCCGGCACACGAACGCTCACCCCGGCGACCGATGCGAGCGCCTCGACCAGCGCGAGGCTGGCCTTGGTGTTCGTGATGCCGGCCGCGTAGTGCGACACCGGGGCCCACAGCGACAGCGCCTGCATGCCGTGATCGGCCGCCGAGTGCTGGAGGACCCCGACGATGCCCGTCGGTCCCTGGTAGGTCGGGGCGCGCAGCCCGAGTTCGTCGATCATCTGCGGGTCGGGCGACAGGCCCGTGAGGTGCACGGGATGCGTGTGGACCACGTCCGCCAGCAGCGAACCGAGCAGGATCACGCGCCCGACCCCGAGCTGGGCGGCCGCATCGAGCACGGTCGCGGTGAACGTGCGCCACCGCATGGAGGGCTCGGCGCCCGCCACCAGCACGAGGTCGTGTGCGGCGTCCGGCACGCGGGCGGCGTAGATCTCCACCTCCGGCCAGGTGATCGCCGCGGGGCCGTTGACCGTCGTGTCGATCATCGGCCGGGTCGTCTGGAAGTCGTAGAACTCATCCGGGTCGATCACGCCGATGCGGTGGGCGCCCAGCGCCTCGCCGACGCTGGCCAGGGCCGTGGAGGCAGCGGCCGCCGCGTCGTTCCATCCCCGGAAGGCGGCGACCATGATCGGCGCGCGCAGGTCCTCGGGGCGTTCACTCCAGTGAAGGTGATCCATACCGACGATCTTGACACGCCCGGGGCCCCCCGGGACGGATCGCCCTCCACGCGCACGACGGGCGCCTCCCCGGGCGCCCGCGCGACTGCTTCACACTCCCGCCGGGGCGGGCACCGTCTACGCGGTGAGAGAGGCCTCGTGCTTCGCGAGCGCCTCGCGTGCGGCGATCACACGCTCCCATGCCCGGTCTTCGGCCACCTCGTAATCCTGCGTGGTGGCGTACATCTGGGCGTTGCGCGACACGGAAAGGTAGTCGCTGGTGGCACGCTCCAACTCGGCGGCCGGGTCGAGGATGGCGCTGGCGCTCATATCTGTCCTCTCTGCCTTGATGGAAGCCACATCGGCTCTCGCGGGTGACGCGGTTGATGCAGGTTTGCACACTGCGCCCCCGCGCGCCTTGTACGTTTGGCCAATTGCGACCGGTCGGGTGGCCGGGGTGCCGTGTTCGATGCGTCGGCACCGGTCGCCCGTCCCTGAAGCCCGGGGGCCCGGGAGGCCCCCCTGCCCATGGAACGACGCCCGCTCACGCTCACGCTGCTGGCCCTCGATCGCGATGCGCGCGAGGATCTCCTGTCGGCCATGCCGGACCTCGAGCCCGATACCGACGCCGCCGCGCTCACGCTGGCGGAGCTGATCGACCTCGGACCCGACGCCCGTCCCGCCGTCGGGGAGATGGACGGCTGGACGCTTCTGGTGGACACGCTCTTCGCTGTGCCGGACCCGGCCGAGGTCGTGCACCGCGCCACCCGTGGGCGCAGCGGGTACGCGTTCCTCTGGCAGGCGGCGAGCGGCAGCCACGGCTTCGGCGCCCACCACGACGGGGCGGGCTACCGCAGCGCGTTCCGGTCGCAGGACGCCTGGCTGATCGACCAGGGGGAGGCCCTCCCCGAGGAGACGGGCCTCGACTGGGATGCCGACCCGGAGGGGTCCCTCGCCGAGCTGGCCTCCCGGCTCACCGGGCTCGATGTCGCCGACGCCGGCATCTGGGGGATCCTCCTCACTCCCCTGAAGCGGGCGCCCCGTAGGTCGAAGACGGGTCGGGCGCCGGGGCGGTAGCCGCGGGCGCGTCGTCGATGGGGGTGACCGCATCCTCGTCGCGCAGCTCGTCGGGCGGGTCGCGCGCGAGCAGTTCGCTCACCGTCACGAACTCGACACCCTTTGCGCGCAGGCCCTCCACGATGCGTGGCAGCGACCGGAGGGTGGCCTGGCGCGCGTCGCCGCCGTCGTGCATCAGCACGATCGACCCGGCGGTGGCCGTCTCGAGGACGTGGTCGGCGATCTGGTCGGGGCTCCTGCCCTGCCAGTCGTTGGTGTCGACATCCCACAGCACCTGCACCATCCGCGCGGGGGCGGCGTCACGGATGACGCGGTCGTCGACGGCATCGTAGGCCGGGCGCATCGTGCCGGCGTCGACGCCGGTGATCTCCTTGAGCAGGTTCCGGGTGCCGAAGACCTCGCGCTGGAACGCGTCCCCCCATGCGCCCCTGAGGTCGATGTGGCTCCACCCGTGCACACCCAGCTCGTGGCCGCCCGCCACGGTCGCCTTCAGCACCTCCGGGTACAGCTCCAGAATGCTCCCCTGCACGTAGAAGGTCGACGGCGCATCGAGGCGGTTCAGCAGCGCGAGGAACTTCATCGTGAGCGGGCCGGGCCCGTCGTCGAAGGTGAGGGCCACCAGCTTCTCGCGCCCGCCGCCGTTGGTGACCACGCCACCCTTCATCGACATCCGGGCCATGTCGCGCCGGTACTCGTTCTGCACCGGCTCGACGGCCGCGGGCGCCTCGGCCGCCGCCGTCAGCGTCGCCGCGACGGTGCGCGTTCCGGCCTCCGGCCGCGGTTCCTGGGACCCGCCGGCTCCGAAGGCCCATGCCGTCACGACGAGGACGACAAGCACGCCGATGATCACCAGCCATGCCGGCGGGCGACTGCGGGCGGGGCGTGTGGGTGGCACTGGACCTCGGCGCGACGACGAGGCGGACCGCCCGGAGCATAGTGGACCGCTCGGCTTTCGCCACCATCCGCACGGGGGACCTGCGCTGTCGGCGCCGTCGTGCGGGTTCCGTCCGGGCCCGTTCCTAACCTGAGTGCATGGCAGCCACCGTGCGTCCGGTCTGGAAGTCGGTCATCGACGTGGGCGGCCTGCCCGTCGATGTGGTCGTCGCGGGCGAGGCCCCGTCGGGGTGGACGCCGGGCGCGCCGGCGCGCATCACCGGGTGCGTCGAGGCCTCGCGTGAGGGCCCGCCGGCCGCGGGCCGGTCGGTGCTGGGGCCGGCGCCGGGATACGAGCGGGCCTACGCCACCATGGCCGCCGCGCTGGCCGCGGATGACACCGTCGGGCTGCTGGCCGTGCCCGGTGCGGGCGAGTACCGGCTGCGTTCACTGGGTGAGGCGCTCGTCGTGGAGTGGGGCCGGGCCGCCAGCGCCGAGGAGGCCCGGGGCTTCACCGAGGCCGAGCTCGCGGGGGCGCTGATGGTGCTGCGGGCCCTGCCCCGACGGCTGCCGACGCGACCGGGCGGCGCCGAGGTCGCGGCCGCGGGCCCGGCGCCGGTCGTCGATCTCATGCAGGCGCGCCGGGCCCGCGGGCGGTGAGGACCCGCCGGGCGCGGGCGCCCGGCGGCAGCGCGGTCAGCGGCTGTTGCCGAGCAGGCTGAGGATCAGCAGGAACACGTTGACGACATCGAGGAAGATGCTGAGCGCGATCAGCGGCACGTCGTCCTCGCCGGCGCGGCGCAGGCGCCAGAAGTCGAACAGTGTGTAGCCGGCGAAGATCACGAGGCCGAGGGCCGCCCAGATCACCTGCCCGTAGGGGATCGACACGAAGATCAGGACGATCCCGAACGCGATCAGGCCCAGCAGCGCGAAGAAGCTGATGCGACCGAGCATCGAGAGGTCGCGCTTGGTCAGGTAGCCGACGGTGCCGAGCGCCCCGATGAAGAGCGCCGTCAGCCCGGCGGCCCGGGCGATCAGTTCCGCGCCTCCCGGCTGTGACGCGTACTCGGCCAGCGTCGGCCCGACGGCGATGCCGAAGAGCACGCCGACGCCGAACAGCAGCCCCATCCCCAGCCGGCCGTTCCCGGCGCGCCGCGAGAACGACATGGCGATGACCAGCGCGAACGCGCCGACCCAGGCCATGATCGCCCAGCCGAAGCCGAGGTCGCGGCCGATCCAGGCGCCGGCCGCGAAGAAGCCAACCGCGACCGCCACGAGGAACATCACCTGCGCGAAGACCGTGCGCGCCTGCGAGCGCGCCGCCGGCCGCGTCCCGAGCCCGTACTCGACCGGCTGCCCCGGCTGGACCTGATCCATGCCCATCTCGCCTCCCCCGGTCGCCCCGCGGGCGCGCCCGCCCGCTTCGCGTCAGTCTGACGGCTGCACGCATGTCACGCGACATCGCCATCGTGCCGACTGTGTCGCGTACCGTGTCGTACCGGTGTTCAAGGAGGATGAGAGGGCGCATGAGCGGACCTGAGCGACGCAGGGTTGTCATCACCGGCGCGGGCGCGGTCAGCGCGGTCGGGATGGGCAGCGAGGCCCTCTGGGATGCTCTCGCCGAGGGGCGCTCGGGTGCGAGCAGGGTCGACCTCGATGGGCTCGGGCCGCTGACGGCCTTCGTCGTGGAGGGGCTCGCCGAGGGCGCCGAGGAGCGCTTCGGCCGTCGCGACGTGCGCCGCATGGACCGCGCGGGCATGCTCGCGTCGCTCGCCGCGGCGATGGCGCTGGAGGATGCCGGCGCTCACGGGGTCCCCGCGGAGCGCCTCGGCCTCGCCCTCGGCTGCGTCCATGGCGGAGCGGCCACGTCCTTCGACGCCCATCGTGCCCTGATCGAGCGCGGCGCGGACCGGGTCGGCCCGCTCTCGGTGCCTCTGGCGCTCACCAACGGCGCGGGCGCGGCGACCGCGCGGATGCTCGGCCTGCGCGGCCCGAGCACTGTCGTCACAACCGCCTGCGCCGCCGGCACCGACGCCGTCGGCGCCGCCCTCGACATGATCCGCGCGGGCCGCGCGGACGCCGTGCTCGCCGGGGGTGCCGAGGCCCCCATGTCGCCGGTCGTCGCGGCCGGGTACCTCAAGATGGGGGCTCTCAGCCGGTCGGAGCGGCCGCCGGCCGAGGCCACCCGCCCGTTCGACCGCGACCGGGACGGCTTCGTGATGGGCGAGGCCGCGGGCATCGTCATGCTGGAGGAGCGCGAGCACGCGATTGCGCGCGGCGCGCGCATCCTCGGCGAGGTCGCCGGGTACGGGGCGACCTGCGACGCGGCGCATCCCACCGACCCGGACCCCGCCGGCGAGGGCGCGGCCCGTGCCATCGCCGCGGCGCTGCGCGACGCGGCGCTCACGACCTCCGACATCGGCTATGTCAACGCCCACGCCACCTCGACGACCGCGGGCGACATCGCCGAGATGCGGGCCCTCGAGGCCGCGGGCATGGGCGACGTCGCGGTCTCGTCCACCAAGGCTCTCCACGGGCACGGCCTGGGCGCGGCCGGGGGAATCGAACTCGTGGCGTTGCTGATGGTGTTCGCCCGCGACCTGCTGCCGGCCAACATCAACCTCGACGACCCCGAGGACGCCGTCGCCCTCGATCTGATCGACGCCCCACGCGCGGTCCGCGTCGACGCCGCGCTGTCGAACTCGTTCGGCTTCGGCGGCCACAACTCGTGCATCGTCGTCACACGCCACGCGACCCCGTGAGTGCCGCGGCCACCTCTGCACGATCCGTTGCGTGATGCGCCGCCCCCTGTGCAGCCGGCCGCTCAGGCGGTAGCGTTCCGCCGCATGGAATCGACCTCCGGCTCCGCTCCCCGTCCGCGCCTCCAGGTCGTGCGTCCCGCGCCCGTGGTCGACCGCGAGGTCCTGGGCCGTGAACTGTTCGCCTGCATCGCCGAGACCCCGGGCGGGCTCGCGCCCTCCCGGATGCTGCCCGCGCTGAGTGAGCGCCTCGGCGTGGCCGTCGACGACATCGACGAGCGCGAACTCGACGCCACCCTCGGCATCCTCGTGGTGACCGGGCGCATCGATGAGGCGGGCGGCCTGCTGGTCGCCGTCGAGGAGAGCAGCCGGGCCGCCGGCTGACCGGTTCCGCCGGGCGGAGGGTCAGCGGCCGACCGGGTCCGCCGACTCGCCGCTCTGCACGCGCCACAGGGCCGCGTAGAGCCCGCTCTCATCGAGGAGCTCGTCGTGGGTGCCGGCCTCGGCGACCCGTCCCGCCTCCAGCACGTGGATGCGGTGCGCGTGCCGCACGGTGGAGAGGCGGTGCGCGATCACCAGCGTCGTACGGCCGCGGGACACCGCCGCGAGCGAGCGCTGGATGGCGGCCTCGGTCTCGTTGTCGACCGCGGAGGTCGCCTCGTCGAGCACGAGGACCGCGGGGTCGCGCACGATCGCCCGGGCGATCGACAGCCGCTGGCGCTGGCCGCCGGAGAGCTTCTGGCCGCGCTCGCCCACCAGGGTGTCGTAGCCGGCCGGGAGTGCCGTGATGAACTCGTGCGCCTCGGCGAGCCGCGCGGCGCGCTCCACCTCGGCGCCGGTGGCGTCCGGGTTCCCGTAGGCGATGTTCTCGCGCACGGTGCCCGAGAAGAGGAACACGTCCTGGCTCACCATGCCGACTGTGCCGCGCAACTCGGGGAACGACAGGTCGCGCACGTCGACCCCGTCGATGGTGATCGCCCCGCCGCCCGCCTCGTAGAGGCGCAGCAGCAGCTTCACGAGGGTGCTCTTGCCGGCGCCGGTCACGCCCACGACCGCGTGGGTCTCGCCGGCGGGGATGTCCAGATCGAGCCCGCGCAGCACCGGCGCGCCGTCGGCGTAGGCGAAGCGCACGTCGGCGAAACGCACGGCTCCCGCCACCGGCCGCGGCAGGGCGGCCCGGCCGGGGATGATGGTGCGCTCGACCGCCAGCAGGTCAAGGATGCGCCGGGTCGATGCCATGGCCCGCTGGTAGAGGTCGAAGGTCTCGCCCAGCCGCGTCAGCGGCCACAGGAGGCGCTGGGTCATGAACACCAGCACCGAGAAGAAGCCGACGGCCAGGTCCCCGTCGATCGTCATCTTCCCGCCCACGAGGAGCGTCATGGTGAATCCGGCCAGGATGGCCATGCGGATCAGCGGCACGAAGGCCGATGACAGCGCGATGGCGCGCCGGTTGGTCTCGCGGTAGTTCAGCGAGTCGGCCTCGACCCGCGCGGCCTCACGCTCCTCGGTTCCGAACGCCTTGATCGTCGAGATGCCGCCGAGGTTGTTGGCGAGCGTGCCCGACAGGGCGCCGACCGACTCCCGCATGTCGCGGTAGCGCGGCTCGAGGCGGCGCTGGTACAGGAACGAGCCCCACACGATCACCGGTATCGGCAGGAACGCGAGCAGCGCGAGCCAGGGGGAGGCGACCACGAAGACGATGCCGACCACCACCACGTTGGTGAGCGTGAGGATGATCGCGTTGGCGCCGACATCCAGGAAACGCTCGAGCTGGTTCACGTCGTCGTTGAGCACCGACATCAGCCCGCCGGTGCTCTGGTCCTCGAAGTAGGCGAGATCGAGTTCCTGGACGTGGCGGTACGCGTCCATGCGCGCCTCATGCTCGACGGTCTGCGCGAGGTTGCGCCACAGCAGCTGGTAGCCCCACTCGGTCGCGGACTCGGCGATCCACGCGAGGGCGTTCACGAGGGCCAGGACCACCAGCTGCCCCCATCGGTCGTCGACTCCGGTGAGGTCGGCGACGAACGAGTCGTCGGCGTTCACCACCACGTCGATCGCGATACCGATGAGGATCTCCGGCACCACGTCGAACAGCTTGTTGAGCACCGAGAGCACGATCGCCCAGATCGTGCGGGCGCGGTGGCGGCGCATGTAGCGCCAGAGACGCGCCAGGGGCGGCGCCTCGTCTGCGGCGGGAGCGGTCTGGAGGGTCGTCGCGTCGATCGGCCGAGTCTAATCGCCCCTCCCTCGCGCCCGTCGGGCGACGATGCGCCAGAATCGCGGGCATGCGTGGTCGTCGCTTCCGTCGCGAGGTGGCCGCCGCCGGCCTCCCGCCGGTCGACGGCCCGGGCCCGCCGGTCGAGCCGTCCGAACTCGCCGGCCTGCCCGAGCCGGCGGCCCGGTGGCTGCGCGCCGCGGGGGTGGTGGGGCGCCCGCGGGCCCGGTCGTTGCGTGCCAGGCTGCGCGGGCGGTTCCGCCCGGCCGCCGACGCGCCGTGGCAGCGCATGGACGCGACGCAGTACAACAGCGCCCCTCCCGCGATCGCCCGCATCTTCCACATGCGCCTCCGGATACGCGGCATCCCCGTCCAGGGGCGCGATCTCTATCGGGAGGGGCGCGGCCGCATGGTGATCCGCCCCCTCGATCTGTTCACGGTGCAGGACGGGCGCGGCCGGGAGTTCGACCTCGGGGAGCTCGTGACCTGGCTCAACGACGCTGTCATGCTCGCCCCGTCGATGCTCCTGTGCCCGGCGGTGAGGTGGTCGGCGGTGGACGACCGTGCCTTCGACATCGAGCTGTCGGACCGTGGGAACCGCGTGCGGGCCCGCGTGAGCGTGGGGCGGGACGGGGCGGTCACCGGCTTCGTGACCGACGACCGGTGGTACGCGGAGCCCCGGGGCACGCCGGTGCGCACCCGATGGAGCACCCCGGTCGACGGCTGGCAGCCGGCCCCCGGCGGCCGGATGCTGCCCACCACCACGCGCGTCACCTGGTTGCGGCCCGAGGGTGACCTCACGTACGCCGAGGTGTCGTTCACACCGGGCGATGTCGCATACGACCTCGACCCCGGGGCGGTCTGAGGTCTTCGCCGCGGCCGCCGGCCCTCGGCGTGCGTGGACGATCCTCTAGCCGGGGCTCCGTCCCCCTCGTGTCGCCGCCCGCCGCTGCCGATGCCACTCGCGACCCGTCCGGCGGGCCCATGAGGGCACTCTCGCCCAGCGATCAGATCGCTCTCATGCGCCCTCCCCAGGATCCGCGGCGGGTTCAGGCGACCGGGGAGATGTGCGATGCAGAGGGCTACCACGACGCCACGCGAAGCGAGCCTCAGGAGGGCCGCCGCGGGGCTGGCGGCGCTGGCGTGCGTCGCCGCGCCGGCGGCGCACGCCCAGGCGTCGCTTCCCGCGTCGGTCGTCCGGGCGTGCCCGAACGCCGACGCCCTCCCCGGCACCGTGCCGACGCGGGCTCTCGGCACCGCGACCGTCTGCCTGGTCAACCGGGTGCGTGCCGGGCGCGGCCTGGTCCGCCTGCGGGTCAACCGGCACCTGAACCGCTTCGCGACCGCATTCACCAGGAGGATGGTGAGCCGGCGCTTCTTCTCCCACGATGTCCCGGGGGGCCCGAGCTTCTCGCAGAGGGCGAACGCGAGCGCGTACGCGCGCTCCGCCGGCCGCATGACGATGGGCGAGAACCTGGCGTGGGGGACGGCGGAGCTCGCGACGCCCGCCGCGATCGTCGAAGCGTGGCTCCGGTCGCCGGGTCACCGCGACAACGTTCTGCGACCCCGGTTCCGCGAGATCGGGGTGGGTGTGCTGGAGGCGGCCCCCGAGGGGGGCTGGGAGGGGAGCTCCCCGGTGACCTACGTTCACGCGTTCGGGTGGAGAGCCCGCCGCTGACGCGCTGACACCGGGGCCGGCCTCCGCGGGCGGCCCGCGGCGGCCGCCCACGCCTCCCGCACGGCCGCTTGCCGTCAGCCCTGCATGCCACCCCACTGACCCTGGCCAACCCGCCCACCGGGTCCGTGATCGCCCATCGGGCCGCCGCCCCGGGGTCCCCTCATCGGCCCGTGGTCGCCGTCGGCGCAATGGCTGCCCTCGCCTCGGGGCCCGGCCGGCGCGAGTCCCTGCTCCTCAAGTTCGTCGCGGCAGGCCTCGATGGCCGCGCGGGTCTGGTCGTCGAGCCGAGGCGGCGGGCCCTCGGGCCGGGTGCCGGGCTCGGGTCGCTCGGGCACGTCCACGCCTCGCTCTGTCAGGCATGCCTCCATCGCCTCGCGGGCCTCCTCCATCTGTGCGCGGCGTTCCGCGTGGTCGTCGCTCCAGGTGCCGCCCTGCTGTGGGGCCGCCCCGGTGGTGGAGCCGCTCGCCGCGGCGCTCCGGGCGGTCGTGTCGCCGGATGACCCGCCGTCGGTCGTGGCGGTCACGCCGAGCGCCGCCGCGCCCACGATCAGGACGCCCGTCAGGGCGCCCACCAGCGGCCCCAGCCATTTCCCGCGCAGTGGTTCCATCGTGAGGTGCCTCCTTGGGTCCGCGCGCCCGGTGGCGCGCTCGTGGCACCGAGTGGATCACCCGATCCGAAGAAACCCGTGAGAAACCGCGGCGCAACGGTGGCGGGTGCCGCGGCGCTCGCGGACGGCCCTCAGTCTTTCAGCATCATCCAGGCCCCGATGATCGCCGCGATGATCCCGAGGGCGACGAGCAGCATGAACCAGAGGCTGATCTCGACCGCGGCACCAAGCCCGAAGGTGATCGCGAGGACGACGAAGATGATCAGAGCTGCCAGCACGGCGCCCCCTTGCGGCCGGTGAAGACACCCCGATGTTAGTGCCGGCGCCCGCCGGCCGCACCGCGGTGGCGGCTCAGTGGCCGGCGACGCGCCCGGTTCCGCCGCAGCGGGCGCAGGGCGTGGGGATCGCTGCCGGTGATCCTCGGGGCCGCGGACGAGATCGACGGCCTCGTGGGCTGTGCATCGGGCCGAGCGACGGGTGTCATGAGCGGGGCGGCTGTCACGTCCCGGCGCGGTGCGCGCCGGGGGCCCGGTGCTGCGGGGCGGCCCGGGGCCGCCCCGGATGAGCGCCTCGGTTCCCGGTCAGTCCTTGTCGTAGCGGAACGAGACGTTCAGGCGCACGCGGTAGAGGGCGATCGCCCCGTCGTCGTCGATGACGATGTCCTGCTTGACGACCTCGGCGATACGCAGATCCCGGAGGGTCTTGGCGGCGGTGGTGAGCGCCACGCGGGCTGCGTCTTCCCACGACTCGCTGCTGGTGCCCACGATCTCGTTGACGATGTAGACGCTTCCGTCTCCCATGGGAGGCCCCCTTGTGCGGTATGTGACAAAACCTGCCCGGTAACCATCCCGCAGATGGGGGCGCTCATGCAAGGGCAGTCGCCCCGGGGTGTCAGGACAGAGCGCGTCCGAGGTCGGCGATCAGGTCGTCGGGGTCCTCCAGGCCGACCGACAGGCGGATCACCCCGTCGGTGATCCCGGCGGCGGCGCGAGCCTCGGGGGTGAGACGCCGGTGCGTCGTGGTCGCGGGGTGGGTGACCAGCGACTTGGCATCTCCGAGGTTGTTGGAGATGTCCACCAGGCTCAACCCGTCCAGGACGCCGAACGCGGCGGCCTTCGCCTCGGCGTCCGGAGCGGAGACGGCGAAGGTGACAACCGTGCCCCCTCCCGTCATCTGGCGCCGCGCCAGGTCGTGCTGCGGATGGCTCGCGAGGAACGGGTACCGCACCATCGCCACGCGTGGATGCTCCTGCAGCCACGCGGCGATGCGCAGCGCCGACTCGCACTGGCGGGTCACCCGCAGGCCCATCGTCTCGAGGCTCTTCAGCAGCACCCAGGCGTTGAACGGGCTCATCGAGGGCCCCGTGTGACGCATCAGAGGCTCGACGCTGCCGCGGATGTAGCCCTCCTTGCCCAGGATGGCGCCGCCCAGCACCCGCCCCTGCCCGTCGATGTGCTTGGTGGCCGAGTACACGACGACATCGGCACCGAGTTCGATCGGCCTCTGGAGGAGCGGGGTCGCGAAGACGTTGTCGACGACCACTCGGGCGCCGGCGTCGTGGGCGATCTCGCACACGGCGGCGACGTCGATGATGTCCTGCATCGGGTTCGATGGCGACTCGAAGAACACCGCGTGCGCCGGTGTGGCGAGGGCGGCGCGCCACTGGTCGAGGTCGTGGCCGTCGACGAACTCGGTGGTGATGCCCCAGCGCGGCAGCAGGTCGGCCAGGATGACGAAGCACGACCCGAACAGGGCGCGTGAGGCGACCACCCGGTCGCCCGACTCCAGGATGCCGGCGAGCGAGTTGAAGACCGCCGCCATCCCGCTGGCGGTCGCGAAGCAGTCCTCCGCGCCCTCGATCAGGGCGAGGCGCTCCTCGAAGGCCGACACGGTGGGGTTGCCGTAACGGGAGTAGACATAGTGCTCCACCTCACCCGCGAACGACGCCTCGGCCTCGGCCGCCGACGCGTACACGTAGCCCTGGGTGAGGAAGAGGGCCTCGGCCGTCTCGTCGAAGTGGGTGCGGTGCAGTCCGCCCCGCACGGCGAGGGTGTCGGGCCGCAGCGGGTGCCCCCCGGGGCCGTCGGGCACCGAGAAGCGGCTCACGCGCCCGCCCCCGGCAGCACGACCGCCTGGGCGACGATCACCCGCTCGCCGTCGAAGGTCACCGACGGTGCCCCGTGCAGGACATACCCGTCGGCCAGTGCCGCGCTGACGCGCTCACAGAAGGCCCGGTCGTCGGGTCCTGTGAGCACGCGGTAGGCGGGTCGCTCGGGGGTCTCATCGGCCATCGTCGGTCATCCACCTTCGTCGCGCCGGGTCACGGGCGCAGACTCGCAGACGTGCGCACCGGCGGCCAGCGGCGCCACGCCGGTAGCCGTCCCGCTGTGGCCCGGGGGCCTTCTTCGCCCTGAAGCGGGCGCGGGCCGGGCAGCGGGTGCAGGTGACCAGCGCGAACGGGCGCACGCGCAACTACCGCATCACTTCGGTCCGACTGGTGCTCAAGGACCGCGTGCCGAACAACATCCACTCGCTGAAGGGACGCGAGCGTCTGGTGCTCGTCACCTGCGGCGGGCCGTTCGACGAGGCCAGCGGCCACTACCTCGACAACGTCGTCGTGACCGCGGTGCCCGTGTAGCAGCGCCTGTCGCGGGGGGTGTGGTGCGGGCACCGGCGCGCCGCACCCTCCGCTCCGGGTTCAGGAGGGGGAGACGGCCTCGGCGAGCTCATCGGCGGCCTGCCGACCGCGCTCCATGGCCTGGCGGCCGAACTCATCGCCGCGTTCGCGCAGCTCGTCGGCGACCGGGGCCATCTGCTCCTGCTCGACACGCGTCGAGGGGATCAGGACGCCCGCCGCGATGCCCACCGCGAGGGCTCCGAGGGCGACGCCCACGGGGTTGCTCTGCGCGAAGCGGGCCGCGTCCCGCGCGCCGGCGCGTGCGCCCGGCAGGTTTCCCGAGAGGGAGCCGACGTTCTCTCGAGCGCCGTCGA
>JBKHVQ010000274.1:0-1790 GCA_046569985.1 Thermoleophilia bacterium
CCACGGGCGAATTGAGTTCTTCCGGCCACGATCGCGCATCTCGATGCGCGTCGAGGTCATGGAACTCGCCGGCGACGGGCTTCTGCGCGCGCGGGTGGACGAACTCAGGCGCCGGCTCGGCGCCGAGGGATTGCTGCGGGCCGGACGGGAGCGGCCACTGCCGCTCCTTCCTCGGCGGGTCGCCCTCGTGACCAGTCCCGTCGGCGCCGCGAGGGACGACTTCGTCCGCAACGCCCGGGCGCGGTTCCCGGAGATCGACATCGTCGTGGTGCCGACGGTGGTGCAGGGCGACGCCGCGCCGCGCGCCATCGCGAGCGCCATCGGGCGCGCGTGCGGCGCCGAGGGCGTGGACGTGGTGGTCGTGACCCGCGGGGGTGGCTCCGTGGAGGACCTCATGGCCTTCAACAGCGAGCCGGTGTGCCGGGCCATCGCCGGGTGCCCCGTGCCGGTCGTCTCCGCAGTCGGCCACGAGCGCGACCTGACCCTGTGCGACGAGGTCGCCGATGTGCGCGTCTCGACGCCGAGCGCCGCGGCCGTCGCGGTGGCGCCGAGCAGGGAGGCGCTTGAAGTGCAGCTGGCAGACGCCCGTCAGGCGATGGCGCGGGGGCTCGCCCGCGCCGAAGAAGATTCCGAACGGCGCATGGCCGCCCGTATCGCCGGGCTCGGGCGGGGGCTGACACGCGCCGTCGCGGAGGCCGAACGCCGGCTGGCCGGGTCAGGGGGGCGACTCGGGCCGGCGGCGAGCCGGGTGGTCGCGCGGGCAGCGGACGACACCCGGTCGGCGCAGACACGGATGGGGCGGGCGGCCGCCGGCCACCTCGATCGCGGTGCGGGACGGCTGGCGGCATCCGAGGCCCTCCTGCGGACCCTGTCCCCCGAGGCGACGGTCTCGCGCGGATATGCGATCGTGCGCGACAGGAGCACGGGCGCCGTGGTGGTCGACGCCGCCGCGGTGCTGCCGGGGCAGGGACTGTCGGTGCAGATGCGAGACGGTGACCTGGCGGTGACGGCGGAGGAGGGCGGCGGTGGCGTCTGAGACGACGATGACCTTCGAGCAGGCGCTGGCGCGGCTCGACGAGGTCGTGGGGCGGCTCGAGAGCGGGTCGGTCGGGCTCGAGGAGGCGGTCGGGCTGTTCGAGCAGGGCCGCGAGTACCTCGCGGTGTGCCGGGCGCGGCTCGACGCCTCCCGGGCCCGGGTGGAGGAGCTGATGGCCGAGGACGCGCCGCCCACCCCCGATGAGACGGCCGGGCCCCTGTGACGGGCGAGCGGGCGCCGTCCGCGGCCGTGCCGGTCGACACGGCGCGGGCACGACAGGGACTGCGTCTCTGCGAGGACGGCCCCGTCTACATGAACATCGGCGGAGCGGGGCCACTGCCCGACCCCGCCGGTGAGGCCATCGAACGCGCTCTGAGGCGCGGCATGCGGGAGGGCCGGGCCAGCCTGGCGGCCGTCATGCGGATGGAGGCGGGCGCCGAGCGGCTACGGCGGCGCGCCTCGGCGCTGGTCGGCGGCGGCCGGAGTGAGGTCGGCCTCACGGGGAACACCACCGTCGGCATCAACATCGGGCTCTGGGGGCTCGCGTGGCACCCGGGCGACGAGATCATCACCACCGCCATCGAGCACCCCGGCGTCTCGGTGCCGGTGGGCGTCGTCGCCCGCCGCCACCGGGTGCGCGTGCACCACATCCCCGCGGATGAGGCCGCCGGCGACCTCGAGGCGGCCGTCGCCGCGCGGGCGACCGGCCGCACGCGCGCGGTGGTGCTGTCGCACGTCGCCTACGGCACGGGCC
>JBKHVQ010000275.1:0-2319 GCA_046569985.1 Thermoleophilia bacterium
AGGGCACGGGCGACGCGCAGGGTGTTCTCCAGACTCGCCCCCTTACCGTCCTCCAAGCGACGGACCGTCATCAGGGACACCCCCGCCCGGTCCGCGACCTGGGCGGCGCTCAGGTCGTGCAGGCGACGCCAGTCCGACAGGTGGCGGCCGACGTCGGCGAGGGCCCGCCAGATAACCGGCGGCGTGGGTGTGGCGCGTCTGGGCATCGAACACTATCGCTAATAGATGATCACTAGAATGTCATAATATCTCATTGATGATCACTTCGCGCGCAAGCAGCGTCCCCCGCCAGCCGCCGTTTCATCCATGCGGCGGTCGCCCCCGGTTACTCCCGCACCGCCCCACCTGCCGCCTCGTCGACCAGGTCCGCCATCAGCGCGACCGCCTCCTCGGGCAGCATGCCGCCGCGCTGCACCAGCGCGCACCAGGTCTCATGCTGCACCGCCAGGCCCGCGGCGGCGAGCGCCCGCCGGCGCCGGGCGCCGCGCAGGCCCCGTCCGCGCAGCAGCGCCGCGGCCGCGGAGTCGATGAACCCCTGCCACTCCTGCAGCGGCCCGGCCATCGCCGGCACCCGCTCCGCGCCGGGCAGCAGCGCCGCCAGGTCATCGGTGGTCGCCGCCCAGTAGGCATAGAGCTCGGCGAGCGCGATACGCGTGCGCTCGCGCGGGTCGGCCACCCGCACCCAGCCGGCCGGGTCGGGGGGCGGGTTGCGCTCGCTCCACAGCCGCGAGCAGGCGGCGAACAGCTCGGCGTCGTCGCGGAAGTGCGCGTACACGGTGTGGCGCTGCACGCCGGCGCGCTCGGCGATCGCGCTGATGGTTGCGCCCGCAGGGCCGACCGTGGTGTGCAGCTCCATCGTCGCCTCGACGATGCGCGCGCGGGTGCGCAGCCGCCTCGCGGTTCGCCCGTCGATCCTGTCGCTCACGGTAGTCATTGCACACGAGTGTACAGAAACCGCTTGCGCAGTGGCTAAGGGCCGTTGTAGGGTCGTCTTAGTTTTTGCACACACCCGTACTAAAAGGTGGTCAGCATGCCTCAGATCGTCGACCTTCAGAACCTGGAGCTCATGTCGTTCGCGTCGGAGCTCGACCCCACCCGCCGCGTAAGCGCGACCTTCCCCATCTCCAGCGCCTCGGGCACCGCGGCGAGCTGCGCGGTCTACTTCGAGCTCGAGCCGGGCGCCCACGTGGGCGTGCACACCGACTCCTCCGAGGAGTTCATCGTCGTGCTGGAGGGCGAGGGCCTGGCCCTGCTGGGCGAGGAGACCGCGCCGGTGCGCGAAGGCCAGGTGGTCGTCGTGCCGGCGATGGAGCGCCACGACCTCACCAACACAGGAACCGGCCCCCTGCGGATCCTCGGCACCTTCGCCGGCTCGACCTCGGTCGCGACCTTCGAGGACGACCTGATGCCCGGCGGCCCGCGCGTGTTCGTGATCGGCGCCCCCACCCCGATCGCCCTGCCGCTGGAGCAGGAGATGGCCGCGTCGGCGCACTGAGCGGGGGCCGCTCCGGCCCTCAGCGAGAAGGGGGAGACCCGCATGCCGGGGACTCCCCTTCCGCGTTCGCCACCCCGGCGCCCGGCCACGGCATGGCATGCCGGCCGCGTAGCCGCGCCCGCGATCGGCGGCGTGAGCCGGCGCCCCCGCTGACGAGCCGATCAGATCACCGGCGAGACCGCCCCGGAGGCCATCGCCGGCCGGTCGTCACCACCCGGCCAGGGCTGCCAGGCGCCCGCCACCCGGCGGCGCAGCAGCCCGGCCTGCGGGTCGATCAGCGCCAGCGCCATCCACCCGCCGTCGATCATGGCGGCCAGGTCGGGGTTGCGCCGAAGCACCTCCTCCACGGCCTCCTCGGGCGCGGCCACGGCCACCAGCAGACGCAGCGGGTCGTGCACGCATGATCCCGCGTCCACCCGGGGGTCGCGCGCGAACAGCGCCTGCCAGGGCAGCCCCTGGCGCAGGTCGCCGTGCGCGCCCGACAGCACGCCCACGTCGCCCACCACGTTGTGCGTGGTCTTGTCGCCGGCGCCCAGATGCCGGGGCGCGGCCGACGACAGCGCGTACTGCATGCTGATCCAGTGCGCCACCACGGCGGGCGCCGTGAGGATGAGCTCCAGCCCCGCCAGGTCGGGGTCGGTGGCCGGGTCGTAGGAGTGCAGGAAAGCCCGGCCGCCCAGGTCGAGGTGGCGCGTGAACTCCCGCGGCGCCACGATGAAGAAGGCGTTGCCGGCCAGGCCCCACTCGGGGAACGCCTGCGACCAGTCCCGCGCCCGCCGCTCCACGTGGCGCACCAGCGCGGCCGGGCCGTCGGCGGGGTTCGG
>JBKHVQ010000276.1:0-1844 GCA_046569985.1 Thermoleophilia bacterium
TCCCCATCACCTCGGCCTCGAGATCGTCCACGCCCACCTGGCGACCAGCTGGTCGGCGCCGATGACGTCCCAACTCGGCCACCAACCCGGGCATCAGCAACGCCAAGACGACCCGGCGGGCATCACGGCATCGGCGCTGCACCGAACGCTCCACCAGCGCCCGCAACAGCCCGTTCTTGTCTGCCGGACCAACCCTCGGGTCGGCCATCCACAGCGCCGCATCAGCCCAGCACGTCGCCCCCGGACACAGGCCCAGGACCCCACGGGTCCGGCGGGCAAGGGCGTCATCGACGGCCAGGGCCTGCCACTCCTCGTCGAGCCGGGCGAACAGCTGCCCCATCGCTTGGGTCCCTTCGTCGGTGGGTCGGTTCCAACGACGAGCACCGTCGGGCAGCGAACGCACCGGAGCGGGACCAGGACTGCGCACAGCGGCCAAGAAATCCCTCCGACGACGACCAGCGGCCCGGTCACCCGGCGGCGGGCGGACCGTGGACCGGGCGAGGTGTCCCGGCCGGTGCCCGCAGCGTGGGAGACCGCATCCGCACTGGCGGTCGGTGCGCCCGGGAAGCACGCACAGGCCCAGGTCAGCGGCGGTTTCCGCTCCCGACGGGCGGCGACGCACAGCCCGGAGACAGCCGCCCCCAGCCCAGGGACCAGGACCGCACACCCGACCCGGCCCGGCGTGCCGGGCTGGGGTGGGGAGTGGCCATCGCCTCGCTGTGAGACCGGGACGACCGCCACCTGCGCCGGGGCCCCCGTCGGCTCCACCTGCACGCCTACCACGGCCACGGGCGGCCGCAACCGGACGGCTCGACCCACTCCCTCGCTTCGCGTCGGTCGCTAGGGCCCGCTGCGCTCTCGCCTTCCCCGGTTGCCCCCGCCCTCGCTGGCCGTGGTCGAGACGGCGTGCAGCCGACGGGAAGAACCGGCGCCGCCAGCTGCCTCGACCCACGCCGGTCCCAGGAGCGAACCATGACCACCCCCGACACCACCCTCACCTTCTACGCCGCCGAGCCCGACCCCGCCTCGCAGCTGTTCCCCGAGCCGATCGACGGGCGCTTCTCACGCCTCGCCTGGCTCCCCCAGCTCGGCCCCACCGCCTGGCTGATCTGGTCCGCCGTCGCCACCGACGCCCGCACCAACAGCCCCACCATCACCACCCTGACCCAGCTCGCCGCCGACCACGGCGTGGGCGCCGAAGTCGCCCGACGGGCCATCGGCCGCCTCGAGCGGTTCAGCATCGCCACCCTCGTCTCGATCGACATCTGGACCGTGCGCCGCACCGCACCCCCGCTCAGCGACGCCCAACTCCGCCGCCTCCCCGGCCGAGTCGCCGGCATCCAAGCCGACCTCATCCGCACCTACGCCAACGACCGAGCCATCACCCGCCGCCGCTGACCAACACCGCAGGCCCCGGGCCCCCGACACCCCTCCGTGATCGAACCGTCCGTTGTCGCCACTCAGACGCCACGGGCACGGCCCCGAGAGCGATATCCGACATGCAGCGGGCGTCCAGATCCGGCAATCGCGCGGGTGAGCGCATCGACAGGTGGTGTCGCGCTCGCGAAGGGGCGTTCTCTGGTCCCCTCTTCGTTCGGGACCGGGTGGATAGCGGAGCTCGCCAGCCAGCAGCGATGCTCCGTTGAGCGGTCGACGGTTGCGGGTCAGCGTGACGCGTGGTGGGTGTCAGTCCTCGGTTGCTCTCAGCCGTTCGGTCAGCCCGTCGATGTCGTCGTTGAACACATCGTTGACCTGGCGCCCCATGGTGATGGCGGCGTCGGCGGCCGCGAGGACGTCAACCTCGACGTCGTCCATGACGATCCGGTACTCGATGGTCCCGTCGT
>JBKHVQ010000277.1:0-2804 GCA_046569985.1 Thermoleophilia bacterium
CGAGAGGGCGATGGTGGTGACGGGCACCCACGACAACGACACCATCACCGGCTGGTGGCACGCTCAGCCGGAGCATGTGCGCGACCACGTGATGTGGAGCGCCGGGTCGCGGGGGGTGGCCGAGGGCTCCCCGCACCGCGCCCTGATCCGGCTGGCGTTGTCGTCCCGGGCGGGCCTCGCGGTCGTGCCGGTGCAGGACGTCCTCGGCCTCGGCGCCGAGGCGCGGTTCAACGCGCCCGGCACCGTTGAGGGCAACTGGCGCTGGCGGCTCGAGGCGGACCAACTGCGCGACGGCGACGCCGACTGGCTGCGCGGGGCGACCGAGGCGGCGGGGCGCCTGGTCTGAGCTGAGGGCCGACGCGACCGGACGGATCAGGCAGGGCGTGCGGCGCCCGCCGGCGCGCGATGCGCCGAGTTCGTGTGGCGCCGGTCGCTCAGCGGCGGCGGCCGCGGCGGCGGTTGCCGGCCGCCCGCAGCAGCGACCGGGCGCGGCCCCAGCGACGTTCGGCGACCTGCAGCTTGACCCCCTGGAGGGGGCCCGAGGTGATGGTGATGGTGGTCATGCCCCGCGCTTTCGCCCCACCGCGCCATCTTCCTCCCCGGCGGCGGTAACGGCGCCTGGCCGGCGCGGTGACGGTAGGCTCGGCGGGACGTGGTCTCCTCGGGAGGTGGGCATGAGCATGGGACCTGTGGCCGCGGGCGGGACGGGATCGTGAGGGCCGGTCAGTTACTGCCACCGCTGCCGCTGCTGGCGTGGGAGCCGACCAAGAACACGCTCCATCTCTGGGCGCAGATCGTCGGCAAGGTGCGGTTGCTGACCGCGCCGCCCCTGAACCACTGGTGGCATGCGCCCCTGTATGTGGACCTGGGCGGGCTCACCACCCGGCGCCTGCGGCGCAACGGCGTGAGCTTCCAGATCGACCTCGACCTGCTCGGCGACACCGTGCGGGTGCGCACGGACGACCGTCGCGTGGAGTCGTTCCACCTGGCCGACGGGCTCTCGGTGGCGGCCTTCGACCGCACGCTGCATGAGTGCCTGGCTCGCCTGGGGGTGGACCTCGAGTTGGTGGAGGTGCCGTTCGGCGTGCCGATGACGACGCCGTTCCCCCAGGATGTGGAGCACGCCTCGTACGACCCCGAGTACGTCCACCGCTTCTGGCACATCCTCGACTGGGTCGATGACGTCTTCCAGGAGTTCTGCGGCTGGGCGACCTGCAAGACCAGCCCCGTGCAACTGTTCTGGCATTCGTTCGACCTCGCGGCGACGCGCTTCTCGGGGCGCCCCGCTCCGGTGGCGCCGGACGCGGACCCCGTGACCCGGCAGGCGTATTCGCACGAGGTGATCTCGTTCGGCTTCTGGCCCGGCGACCCGAACGTGCGCGAGCCGAGCTTCTACTGCTACGCGGCCCCCGAGCCGCCCGGCCTCACCGACAGGCCGCTGCCCGGCGACGCGGTGTGGGCGCCGGACGGGGGCATGGCCCTGCTGTCCTACGAGGCGGTGCGGCACGCCCCCGACCCGCGGGCGGCCCTGCTCGCGTTCCTCGATGCCGCCTACGACGCGGGCGCCATCACCGCCGGCTGGGACCGGGAGGCCTTCGACTCACCCCACCGGCCTCCACGGCCCTGAGGCTCAGCGGGTCGTGCAGGTCCAGGCCAGCATCCGGCATTGCGCGCCGCACCTGGTACGCGCGCGCACCTGGGCCTGGCGCCGCGTCGTTCCGATGCCCCAACCGACGCGCGCAAGGGACCCGTCGGCGCGACGCCTCACGGCCACCGACGCGCAGCCGTCGCGCACCCAGACGACGACGCGGCAGCCCGGCGAGTCGGCGCGGGTGCGGCATTCGCGCAGCGCCCGCCGCTCGGCGCCCACGCGGGTCGGGTAGTCGAGCGAGTAGCCGTAGGTCCCATCGCTGCGGTCCACGGCGATCGCCCCGAAGTAGGGGGTGGTTTGAGCCGACGCCGGTGGCGGCGATGAGCCGATGGCCGTCACGCAGGCCGCGAGCAGCGCCACGGCGAGACTCTGAGCGATGCGGTCGGCGCGCGACCGACGGGGTGCGACGATGTCGGGCATGTCCGTCTCTCCAGCGCCCAGGGGGTGTGGTGGCGAATCTACCCTTCGTGTGGCGCCCGGCGCACCGGCGGGGTCGGGCAGGGAACGTCACGGGTCGTGACGACCCGCTGGCGCAGGACCGATGCCGCCGCCAACCGGTCCTCCTCGCCCGCGACGACCGCCGCCTCCACCGCGTCGGGGCCCGCCGCCGCCGAGTCGTAGACGATCACGATCGACTCGTCGCCCGGCCGCAGGTAGGTGCTCTCGCCGAGCGCCGTGTAGCGGGTGGCTCCGATCCCCACCAGCACCCGGGACGGCGACCCGGCCGCCCGCAGCAGGGCGCCGACATCCTCCAGCGGAGTGCCCGGCGCCCCGGCCTGATGGTTCAGGCGGTCCACGATCCACCCGGTGAGGGTGTCTCCGTAGTACGAGTAGCCGGTCAGCGGGCTGTCGATGCCGTAGGCCGCGGTGCGCCCGCCCCGGCGCAGGAAGCAGGCGAGCCGGAAGGTGCGCGTCGGCCCGTCGGCGTCGAGGCTCGCGATGGGGAAGAGGTCGCTCGCGAGTCCCTTCGACGCGGCGCCCCAGTTCTTCTTGTGGCTGATTTTCGTGGCGCCCGCGCGGCGGATGGAACAGTCGTTGAAGGCGCCGAGGGCCGTCGGGGTGAGCGAGCGCGGCGCGCCCCCCTCGTCGTAGCCGACCGCGAAGATGACCCCCGCCTCGGGCTCGATCTGCAGGTTCAGAGGCTAGTCGGACG
>JBKHVQ010000278.1:0-3026 GCA_046569985.1 Thermoleophilia bacterium
CGGCCTGATCTTCCTCGACCTGCGCGGGCGGCTCGACGGCGTCGCCGTCCGCGTCCCGCTCCTGAACGCATCACTCACCGACTGCGTGTTCGAGGTGCAGCGCGCGACCGGCATCGACGAGGTGAACGGCCTTCTCGCCGACGCCGCGGCCTCCGGCCTCTCGGGGATCCTCGGCGTCGAGGACCGCCCGCTCGTATCGATCGATTACCGCGGCGATGCACGCTCGGCGGTCGTCGACCTGCCGTCGACCATGGTCACCGGCGGCACACAGGTGAAGATCCTCGCCTGGTACGACAACGAGTGGGGCTACGCGAACCGCCTCGTCGAGCTGGCGGCGCTCGCCGCGCGACTCGACTCCGCGGGCTGAACACGGTGCGCCACCGGGCAACCGGCGGGGACGGTGGAGACCTGCGGACCTACGGGGTTGTGACGGCCGCCTATTGGGCCGACACGATCACCGACGGGGCGCTGCGCATCCTCGTCCTCTTCTACTTCTACGAGCTCGGCTACAGCCCGCTGGCGGTCGCCGGGCTATTCCTTTTCTACGAGGCCTTCGGCATCGCCACGAACCTCATCGGCGGCTATGTCGCCGCGCGCTGGGGGCTGAGATCGACCCTTCTGGCGGGCCTCTCGGTGCAGATCGGTGCCCTCACGATGCTCCTCGCGCCCTCCGAGGAGATGCTGGTGGTCGGCTGGGTGATGGCGGCCCAGGCCCTCTCGGGCATCGCGAAGGACCTCACCAAGATGAGCGCCAAGAGCGCGGTCCGGCTGCTGGTGCCCGACGACGCGCCGGGGATGCTGTACCGCTGGGTGGCGGTCCTCACCGGATCGAAGAACGCCCTCAAGGGGGTCGGCTTCTTCGTGGGCGGCCTGATGCTCGCGACCGTGGGCTTCCGCGCGGGCCTGGTGGTGCTGCTGGTGCTCGTCGCCGCCGCGCTCGTGCTGGTGGTCGTCGCGATGCGCGCCGACCTCGTGCGCCCCGACGCCGACGCGCGCTTCCGGCAGATGTTCTCCAACGGCCGCGCGGTCAACCTGCTGGCCGGCGCGCGGGTGCTGCTGTTCGCCTCGCGCGACGCCTGGTTCGTCATCGGGGTGCCCGTCTACCTGCGCACGGTGCTGGGCTGGAGCTTCTGGGAGGTCGGCGCCTTCCTCGCCCTGTGGGTGATCGGGTACGGCATCGTGCAGGCGGGCGCGCCGGGGATGGTGGGTCGCCGGGGCACCGGGCGGGGACCGGGCGGCGCGACGGCCACCGGCCTCGCGCTGATGCTGGCGGTCATCCCCGCGGGGATCGCGATCGCGCTGGGAAGCGCCGCCGACGACGCGGTCGTGCTGGTCGCCGGGCTCGCGGTGTTCGGCGTCGTCTTCGCCCTGAACTCGGCCGTGCACTCGTACCTGATCCTCGCGTACGCCGACGGCGACCGCGTGGCGATGAACGTGGGCTTCTACTACATGGCGAACGCCGCGGGACGGCTGGCCGGGACGGTGCTGTCGGGGGCGCTCTACCAGTGGCAGGGGCTGGAGGCGTGCCTGTGGGCCTCGGCCCTGCTCGTGCTGGGCTCGGCGGCAATATCGGCGGGCCTCCCGCGCGGGCCCGCCGGCACCGCCGTCCCGCAACCCGCCGCGGCCACCACCGGAGCCCTCCCGGCCAAGTCTCCGTAAGGCCTCACGCGCTACTCTGTTGCGAACGTGTGACGGGCGTTACGTTGTCCGCCACGACAACGCACACGGAGCGCATGGGCACCCCATCCCCCGAGATCGCGATCGAGGACCCCCTCGAGTCGGCCGCGCCGTTGGCGGAGAGTGCTGCTCCGGCGAGCGACGGGAGGCTGAGGGCGCGCCTGCGGGCGGTACGCGCCGAGCACCCGTGGACGATCGAGATCGCCATCTTCGCGATGGCTCTCCTCGTGTACCAGGTCTCCCGGGCCCTGGTGGTGGGCGAGCCCTCCCAGGCGTTCGAGAACGCGGGCCGCATCATCGACTGGGAGCGCAGTTCGGGCCTCTTCGTCGAGGCCAGCGTGCAGGAGTGGGTGCTGAACCACGTCCAGCTGACCGAGATGCTGAACTACTTCTACATGTCGGCGCACTGGATCGTGACGGTGCTCTTCTTCGTGTGGATCTACAAGCGCCACGCCCGGGTCTACCCCTACGTGCGCAACGCGTTCCTCGCCGCCAACGCCATCGCGCTGGTCGTCTACATGCTCTACCCGGTCGCCCCGCCGCGACTGATGGGCGGAGACCAGTTCGTCGACACCCTCGCCCACGTCAGCGACATCGACCTCCAGGGCGGGATGCTGTCCGGCCTGTTCAACCCGCACGCCGCCGTCCCCTCCATGCACTTCGGCTACGCGTTCATGATCGCGATGGTGGCCGTGGTTCTCGTGCGCTCCTGGCCGCTGAGGCTGATGGCGCTCAGCTACCCGGCGGTGGTCCTCTTCACGATCGTCGGGACAGCGAACCACTACATCGCCGACGCGATGGCCGGCGGAGTCGTGATCGCGACCGGCTTCCTGACGATCTACCTCTGGATGGCCGCGCGCGGCCGGCTGTCGCGACCCGCCCCCGCCCCGGCACCGGTGCGGCGCACGCACTCGGCCCGCTGAGCGCCCCGCGGGTACGCCGGGACCCCCGGCAGACCGCCGTCCGACCGGCGCGGCTACGGTGTTGACAATGTGCCGCCGCGGGGCGATAACGAGCGAACCATGCGCGATCGACATGACGGCGTCCCCGCCGTCCCGCGTCACCGGCCCGCCGGATCAGCGCCCCCCTCGTGGCGAACGCCCGAGGCGCCGATGCGTGTGGCACGCAACCAGCGAGGAGGAAGCCCCGATGGCCAATCACCTCACCCCGGACGAACTCGCCGAACTCTGCGCGATGGCGCCACGACAGGTCGTGCGCCTCTGCGTGGAGACATCGGTACCGATCTACAACGGTCGCGTCGACAAGACGCTGTTTGTCCGGTCGGTGACGGCCGCGGGCTATCGCCTACCCGAGAAGGCCGACGAGGAGGCTCACGCCCTGGCCGTCGC
>JBKHVQ010000279.1:0-3351 GCA_046569985.1 Thermoleophilia bacterium
AGGAGCGCCTCGGGCGACTGCTGTTCAAGGAGGGCTTCACCGAGCCGGCCGCCGAGCGCCTGATCGCGGCCGTCGAGGCGGGCGACCCGAGCCCGGACGCCTTCGGCGACCTCGGCCGCATCTGCCAGGAGCGCGACATGCCCGAGGACGCCGAGGCATTCCTGGTGGAGGCGCGCGAGCGCGACCGCCAGAACATCTCGCGCTACCTCGATCTCGCCGGTCTGATGGCGGGGCAGGGGAGGTTCGCCGACGCCGACGCCGTGCTGCGCGAGGGCCTCGTCATGCACCCGTACTCGTCGGTGCTGAGCGAGCTGCGCGAGTCGATGTCCCTTCTGGCCCGGGCATGAGCGCGGGGGCCTCCCGGTGATCGCGGCGGACCTTCCCCCGCAGCACCCCCTCGTCCGTCTCTCGGACGCGGTCTACGCGATCGCGGCCAAGCGGGTGCGCGGCCCGCGGGCCTTCGCGGAACCGCCCGGCCTCGGCATGAGCGCCGAGCGCCTGGCCGGTGGCCGCTACGAGGCGATGGCCTACGCGACCGAGCGGCACGTCGTGGTCGACGCCGCCCAGCCGAGCTTCCTCCGGGCCGCCGAGCGGCTCGGGGGGCGGTGGAACCGCGACCAGGAACGGAGCGTGGCGGTGCTGGTGCACGAGCACATGCACATCCTCGGTTCCGGCCACGAGTCGCTGCGGGGAGCGCCCGCCGACCGGGGCGTGGAGGAGGCGATCGTCGACGCCGTCGCCGCCGATACCCTCCCGGTCGTCGTGCGCGCCCTGTCGGGGCGGCGATCCCTGCTGGCCCGCTGGGGCTGGGCGGGGGTCTACCCTGCCTGCGTCGCCCGCCTGCGGATCGCCTCGACGGTGGCCGCCGGCGACCGCTCATGGCGCGGGCCGCGCGCCCGGGCCTGGCGTGTCCGCATGCTGCACGCGGGCCCCGAGAGCCGCGCCACGGCACTGCGTGCCACGGGCACCGATCCGGCGAGCGTCTGCCCCTGAGCGCGGTCGGTGGCCCGGTCCGTGCGCGCGGGCCGGGCGGCCCCGATGTGACATCGCCCCGGGAAGATCGCGCGCCGGCGCCCGGGTCGCCTAAGGTTCCCCGGTCGCCCACACCGTCCAACGGGAACCCCCATGAAGATCCATGAACTCGACGTGCACCCGGCGCTACCGGGACCGATCGCGCCGCTCGCGGAGATCGCCGCCAACGTCTGGTGCACGTGGATCGCCGAGGCCCGGGCGCTCTTCGCCCGCCTCGACCCCGACCTCTGGGAGTCGGTGGCCCGCAATCCCAGCGCCCTGCTGCGTCGTATCCCCCAGCGGCGCCTCGACGCCGCCGCGGCCGACGAGAGCTACGTCGCCGAGGTCGGCCGCGTGGCCGACCGCCTGCGCGCGTACCTCGCCGACGACGGGCGCCTCACCGATGTGGGCGGCGCGGGCGACATGCGCGTGGCCTACTTCTCGCTGGAGTTCGGGCTCGATGCCGGCATCCCCCTCTACTCGGGCGGACTCGGCGTGCTCGCCGGCGACCACCTGAAGTCGGCGTCGGACCTCGGCGTGCCGCTGGTGGGCGTGGGCCTGCTGTACGGCAACGGCTACTTCCGGCAGTCGCTGGGCCCCGACGGCGGGCAGCGCGAGCGGTACCCGGCCACCGACCGGGCCGACATCCCCCTGACCGACCAGCGCGACCCGTCGGGTGCCCCCGTGGTCGTTGAGGTCGCGATCGGCGAGGAGACCGTCCGCGCCGCGGTGCGGCGCATCCAGGTGGGGAGGGTGGCGCTGCTGCTGCTCGACAGCGACATCCCCGGCAACTCGCCCTCCGCCCGGGAGATCACCGGCGTCCTGTACGGCGGCGACCGCGACATGCGCATCCGCCAGGAGATCCTGCTCGGGGTGGGGGGTGTGCGCGCGCTCGCGGCCGCCGGCATGAGGCCGACCGTGTTCCACATGAACGAGGGCCACTCGGCGCTGCTGGCGCTCGAGCGTGTGCGCGCGCTGATGGCCGACGAGGGCCTCGATGCGGACAGCGCCCGCGAGGTGGTGGTGGCATCGACGGTCTTCACCACCCACACGCCGGTGCCCGCCGGGAACGAGACCTTCGACCTCGGCCTGGCGCGCGCCTACCTGGAGCCGCTCGCCGAGGCGATCGACATGCCCTGGGAGGAACTCGCCGAGCTCGCGTCGCACCCCGACGGCGAGCCGGCGTTCGGCATGACCCCGCTTGCGCTGCGCACCTCCGGATTCGCCAACGGGGTCGCGGAACTGCACGGGGACACCTCGCGCCGCATGTGGCACGGGCTCTGGCCCGGCCTCCCCGTGGAGGAGGTGCCGATCAGCAGCATCACCAACGGCATCCACCACCCCACCTGGATCAGCCGCGAGCTGAGCGAACTGCTCGACCGCTACGTCGGCCCGGCCCTGCGCGAGCGGCCCGACGATCCCGACGTGTGGGCCGCCGCGGCCGCGATCCCGGCCGGCGAGCTCTGGCGGGTGCACGAACTGCGCCGCGAGCGCCTGGTCCTGCTGGCGCGCCGGCGCCTGCAGGCGCAGCTGGCGCGCCAGGGCTCACGTCGCGTCGCCGCCGGCGCGGCCGAGGAGGCCCTTCGCCCCGACGCCCTCACGATCTGCTTCGCCCGGCGCTTCGCCACCTACAAGCGGGCGAACCTCCTCTTCCGCGACCCCGAGCGCCTGGCGCGCCTGGTCGGCGACGAGGAGCGCCCCGTCCAGCTGATCATCGCGGGCAAAGCGCACCCGCTGGACGTTCCCGGCAAGGATGTGCTGCGCGGGGTCGTGCAGTCCTCCCAGGGACCGGAGCTGCGCGACCGCGTGGTCTTCATCGAGGACTACGACATGCACCTGGCGCGCTACCTGGTGCAGGGCGCCGACGTCTGGCTGAACATCCCGCGCCGGCCGCGTGAGGCCTCGGGCACCAGCGGCATGAAGGCGGCCGTCAACGGCGCCCTCAACCTGTCGGTGCTGGACGGATGGTGGGCGGAGGGCTATGAGCCGGACTGCGGCTGGGCGATCGGCGGCGGCGAGGTCTACGACGACCCCGAGGAGAACGACGCCGTCGAGGCGGAGGCCCTCTACTCGCTGCTGGAGCGCGAGGTGGTGCCGAGCTTCTACGCGCGCGACGCGACCGGGCGCCCCGGGGAGTGGACGCGGATGATGGTCGCGGCGGTCAGCCGCCTGGGTGGCCGCTTCAACACCGCGCGCATGGTGCGCGAGTACGCGGAGCGGGCGTACGCCCCGGCGCATCGCGAGGCCCTGGCGCTGGTGTCCGACGGCGCGCGCGGGGCCGCCGAACTGGTGGCCTGGCGCGCACGGGTGCGCGCCGCCTGGCCCGAGGTCGCCCTGCGC
>JBKHVQ010000280.1:0-2087 GCA_046569985.1 Thermoleophilia bacterium
GATCAACATGAAGGCGATCATGTACCTCGACGATCTCGGCACCGAGGTCGAGGTGACCGACATCCCCGCCGACATCCTCGCCGAGGCCGAGGCGGCCCGCGAGACCCTCATCGAGGCCCTCGCCGACACCGACGACGACCTCGCAGAGGCCTACCTCGATGGCACCGAGATCGACGGCGACCGCCTGCTCGCCGCCATCCGCAAGGGCGTGCTGGCGATCGCGATCACCCCGGTGCTGTGCGGTTCCTCCTTCAAGAACAAGGGCGTGCAGCCCCTCCTCGACGCCGTCGTCGACATGCTGCCCTCGCCGCTCGATGTCCTCCCCGCCACCGGCGTCCTGCCCGGCACCGAGGACGAGGTCACGCGCGAGTCCGACCCGAACGCGCCGTTCGCGGCCCTCGCGTTCAAGGTGATGAGCGATCCTTATGTCGGGCGCCTCACCTACCTGCGCGTCTACTCCGGTTCGGTCTCCAGCGGCGCCGGCATCATCAACGCCACCAAGGACCGCAAGGAGCGCATCGGCCGCCTGTTGCTGATGCACGCCAACCACCGCGAGGACATCGACTCGATCTCGGCCGGCGACATCGTCGCCGCCGTGGGCCTGAAGTCGACCACCACCGGTGACACGCTCTGCGACCCGGACAACCCGGTCGTGCTCGAGCAGATGACGTTCCCGGAGCCGGTGATCGGCCTGGCCATCGAGCCGAAGACCAAGGCCGACCAGGAGAAGCTCTCCACCGCCCTTCAGCGCCTCTCGGACGAGGACCCCACCTTCCGGGTCCACACCGACGAGGAGACCGCCCAGACGGTCATCGAGGGCATGGGCGAGCTCCACCTCGAGATCATCGTCGACCGCCTCATGCGCGAGTTCAACGTCGACGCGAACGTCGGCGCGCCGCAGGTGGCGTACCGCGAGACGATCCGCAAGGCCGTCGACAAGGTCGAGGGCAAGTTCGTCCGCCAGACCGGTGGCCGCGGCCAGTTCGGCCACGTCTACGTCTCGGTCGAGCCGAACGAGCCCGGCAAGGGCTACGAGTTCGCCAGCAAGATCGTCGGTGGCTCCATCCCCAAGGAGTACATCCCGGCGGTCGATCAGGGCATCCGTGAGGCCCTCGAGAGCGGCGTCATCGCCGGCTTCCCGATGGTCGACGTGAAGGTCGCCCTCGTCGACGGCTCCTACCACGAGGTCGACTCCTCGGAGATCGCCTTCAAGATCGCCGGGTCGATGGCCGTGCGCGAGGCCGTCAAGCGTGCGAGCCCGGCGCTGCTCGAGCCGATGATGGCCGTCGAGGTCACCGTCCCGAGCGAGTTCGTCGGCACCGTCGTGGGTGACCTCACCTCGCGGCGCGGGCGCATCGGCGGCATGGACAACCGTGGCACCACCGACATCGTGAACGCCCAGGTGCCGCTGTCGGAGATGTTCGGCTACGCGACGTCCGTCCGCTCGGCCACCCAGGGCCGCGCGACCTTCTCGATGCAGTTCCACGCGTACGCGGAAGTGCCGAACTCCATCGCGGAGGAGATCAAGAAGAAGGTGGGCGCCAACGCCTAGGCGGAGCGCCGCGCTCGCAGGTCACGACGGGCCGCCTTCGCGCGGCCCGTCGTCGTTCCGCGGTCAGTCGCGGGAGGCGATCCGGAACACCGGGTGGTGCGGTGCGATCGCCGCGATGCGCTCGGGCCCAGGGCGACGGGGGAGACCGAAGAGCGAGCGGGTGAGCCAGCCGTAGCTGCGGATGTACGCCGTCAGCGCGGCGAGCCGCTCGTCGCCGTCCACCGTGACCGCCGTGATGCGCTCGGTGCGGCGCCGGCGCGTGAGCTCGCCCCAGCCGGCGGCCTGCAGGTTCAGGGCCCAGTCGGTCCGTCCCCGCGGGGCGACAAGGTAGCGCTCGCCGTCGTGGCGCCCGATGAGCAGCGGCACGCTGTGGAGGCGGCCGCTGCGCCGGCCGTGCACCCGCAGGACGGCGGCGCGCGGGCAGGGGAGGCCGAGGCGGCCGACCCACAGCATCAGGACCCCGTTCAGGGCCCGGGCGGGCACGCCGAGACGTCGTCGTCCGTGGCTGATCATGTGGCGTCCTCCAGCAGTGCGG
>JBKHVQ010000281.1:0-5309 GCA_046569985.1 Thermoleophilia bacterium
AGATGCAACCGCGGCGTCGCCGCGTGCGCGCTGCCGGCCCCGATCGCCGTCACCGACCCGTCCGTTCATGCGGGTCCGGCCGCGGACCGGCCCTTGGGGAGCTCAGGCCCCCACGGCCGCGCCGGCGAGGATGCGCTCGACCACCTCGTCGAAGCCGAGCCCGCTGGCCTCGGCGGCGACCGGCAGCAGGCTGGTGTCGGTCATGCCGGGGATGGCGTTGACCTCCAGCACCAAGAGCCGGCCATCCCCGTCGAGGATCATGTCGACGCGGCTCACCCCCCGGCAGCCGAGGGCCTCGTAGCAGGCGACCGCGAGCCGGGCGGCCTCGTCGGCGGTCGCGGCGGGAATGCCGGCCGGGGCGACGAGGTCGGTCATCCCCGGCGTGTAGCGGGCCTCGAAGTCATAGAAGTCGCGTCCACGCGGGATCGCCTCGACCACCGGCAGCGCCCATGCCTCGCCGGTGCCGATCACCGAGACCGCCAGCTCGCGACCGGCCACATACCGCTCCATGAGCACGCGATCGTCGTAGGACAGCGCGCTCATCAGCGCCCCGGGGATGTCCCCCGGCTCGCGCGCCACCGAGATGCCGAGCGACGAGCCCTGCTTTGCCGGCTTCACGACGAGGGGCAGCCCGAGGCGGGCGCGGATCTCGCCCAGGGCCTCCGCGGCACCCAGTTCACGGAACGCATCCTGGCTGAACGCATAGGCATCGGGGGTCGGCACCCCGGCCGCGGCGAAGTGGGCCTTCGCCACGACCTTGTCCCAGCTTCGCTGGCACGCCAGCACCCCGGGCCCGGTGTAGGGGATGCCGAGGATCTCGAGCAGCTCCTGCACGGTGCCGTCCTCGCCGCCCTTGCCGTGCAGGGCGACGAATGCGGCGTCGGGGCGCTCAGCGCGCAGGGTGCGGACCAGGTGCTGGTCGACATCGAGCGGCAGCACGTCGTGGCCGAGGCGGCGCAGCGCGGCCTCGGCGTTGGCACCCGAGCGCAGGCTCACCTCGCGCTCGAGCGAGCGCCCGCCCTTGAGCACGGCCACCCTCACAGCGACAACCCGCCGCCCAGCGCCCGGCGCAGATCGATGGTCTCATGCACCGCCGCGCCGAGGCGGCGCACGCCCTCCGACACCGTCGCCTCCGGCAGGCCGGAGAAGTTGAGCCGCATCGAGTTGCCGCCGCGGTTGTCGAGGAACGCCGCCCGGCCGGGCACGAATGCGACCTGGTGCTTGTCGGTCGCCGCGGCCAGCAGGTCGCTGGTGTCGATCCCCGGGAGGGTGGCCCACACGAACAGCCCGCCACCCGGCCGGGTCCAGTGCGCCTCGGGGGGCATCTCCTCTTCGAGGGCGCGCAGCATCGCGTCGCGCCGGAGCCGGTAGATGTCGGACAGGCGCCCGACATAGTCGCGCCAGTCGTGTCGCCGCAGGTACTCCACGATGAAACGCTGGGAGATGGTCGACGAGCACAGGTCGGCGGCCTGCTTGCCCAGGTTCATCTTGCGCAGCACCGGCGCCGGCGCCGCGACCCAGCCGGTGCGCAGCCCGGGGGCCAGGATCTTCGAGAACGTCGACAGGTAGATGACCCATCCCGCGCCGCCGTCGATCTCCCAGAGCGTCGGCAGCGCCTCCCCGCCGAAGCGGATCTGCCCGTACGGGTTGTCCTCGACGATCAGCAGTTCGTGCTCGTGGGCGAAGCGCACCAGGCGCTCACGCCGCTCGAGCGACATGGTCACCCCGGCGGGATTGTGGAAGTTCGGGATGGTGTAGAGCAGCTTCGGCCGGCGCCCGTCGGCATCGAGCTGCGCGAAGCGCTCCTCCACCAGATCGATCTGAAGGCCGTCGTCGTCCATCGCCACGTGCTCGACGCGGGCCTCGTAGGTGGTGAAGCTGGGCACCGCGCCGGGGTAGGTGGGCCCCTCGGCGAGGACGGTGTCGCCGGGGTTCACGAACGTGCGGATCGAGAGGTCGATGGCCTGCTGGCCGCCGGTCGTGACGATGATGTCCTCGGGGCGCGCCTGCGCGCCCTCGTGCGCCATCACCTCGACGATGCGCTCGCGCAGCTCGCCGAGGCCCTCGGTGGGCCCGTACTGCAGCGCCGAGGCCAGGAAGTCACGCGAGATCACGTCGGTGACCTCGTTGAAGATCTCCACGTCGAACGCCTCGGTGTCGGGCAGCCCGGTGGCCATCGAGATGATGTCGGGGCGCTCGGAGAGCGACATCATGTCGCGCATCGCCGAGGAGACGATGCCCGACGCGCGCGAGGTGAAACGCGCGTCGTAGCGCGCCCCGTCCGCCGGCGTGAGGGCGTTCTCGGCGTGCCGGGGGCGCAGAGGGGGGAACGAGGCGGGCGCGGCGTCCTCCTGGGGGTGTTGGTGGTCCATCGGACCCGAGCGAGTTTAGCCCTCTGTTGGCCACGGGCCCAAGAAGCCCTTTGTTAGCATCGGTGGTCGTGCCACCGCGGCAGCCACCGCTCGTGTCCGCTCCCGAGCCCCCCGTTCTTCGCATCCCGCGCCTGCGCGGCCATGGCCGCGACACCTGGGCGCAACTGATGCGCTTCTGCGTCGTCGGCGCCAGCGGCTACGTGGTCAACCTGGCCGTGTTCGCCTCGATCGTAAACCTCACCGACGCGCACCACCTGATCGCCGCGGTCGGCGCCTTCCTGGTCGCCTGGACCAACAACTTCATCCTCAACAAGTTCTGGACCTTCCGGCGCCACGAGCTGTCGGCCGCGCAGCAGGGCGCGCGCTACATGGCCGTCAGCCTGATCGCGCTGGGCCTGAACCTGGTGGCGCTCGAGCTGATGGTGCGGGCGGGGATGCCCGAGGTGCCGGCGCAGGCCGTCGCCATCGCGCTGGTGATGCCCGTGAACTTCCTGCTGAACCGCCGCTGGTCGTTCCGGTAGCCCGATGAGGCTCCGCGCGCCGGTCGCCGCGGTGCTCGTGGGTCTCTCGCTGGCCCTCGCCGGGCCGGCCGCGGCGCAGGAGGGGCCGCCGCCGTCGAGCCGCACCGTCGCCCCCGACGCGGGCGCCGCAGGCGACATCGTCCGCGACCTTGCGTCCGAGGCCGCCGACCGCGCGCTGCGCGTCGAGAGCACCCTGCGCGGTGCCGCCGGCGGTGCCGCGGCACGCGAGGAACTCCCCGCCGCCCTGACCGAGGACGAGGTCATCGCGATCGCGAAAACCTCGGGCGAGATCAGGGACTGGATCGACGACCACCCCATCGACAGGACCGCGGCCGAGTTCGATGAGGAAAAGCGCGAGTGGACGGTCTTCTTCGTCGCCAAGGACGACGACGGCAGCGAGCGCACCGAGGCGCAGGCGATCATCGACGACGACACCGGCGAGCTGACCGAGGAGCGCGTCGGCCCGCAGGTCGCCTGGATGATGGCCCGCGGCTACCCCGGGGCCTTCGGGCGTGCGGTCAACGAGCCGGTGATCTGGATCGCTCTCTGCGCGCTCTTCCTGATCCCGCTGCTCCCGCTGCGGCGGCCGATGGAGATCATCGGCATGCGCACGCTCGACCTGCTCGCGCTGCTGTCGTTCTCGCTGTCGCTGATCTGGTTCAACGAGGGCGAGATCTTCACATCGGTACCGCTCGCCTACCCGCCGCTGGTCTACCTGGGCCTGCGGATGGCGTGGATCGGCATCGCGCGCGCCCGCGCCGCGCGGCGCCCGGCGGGCGAGGAGCCGCTCCGCGGGCCGCGGCGGCCCGGCGTCATCGGCTGGGCGCCGCCGTGGGTTCTGGTGACACTGCTCGTCATCACGATGGCGCTGCGCTTCGGGCTGAACGCCTTCGACTCGAACGTGATCGACGTGGGCTATGCCGGCGTGATCGGCGCCGACCGCATCGCCGACGGAGCGACGCCCTACGGGACGATGCCCGAGGACTGCGGAAGCTGCGACACCTACGGGCCGCTGAACTACCTCGCTTATGTCCCCTTCGAACTCGCCCAGCCCTGGACGGGCACCTGGGACGCGCTGCCGGCGGCGCACGGCGCGGCCTCCATGTTCGACCTGCTGTGCATCGCGGGCATGTTCTTCATCGGGTGGCGCCTCGCCGGTCTGCGACTGGGACTCACCCTGGCCTTGGCGTGGACGGCGTTCCCGTTCACCGCGTACGCGCTGCTCACCAACTCCAACGACGGCCTGGTGGCCGCCGCGCTGATCTGGGGTTTCGCCGTTCTGCACCGGCCGATGGCGCGCGGGTTCATGCTGGGCTTGGCCCTCGGCACCAAGTTCGCGCCGGCCGTGCTGCTGCCTCTCTGGAGCCGGCGCCCGTTCCCGCGGGCGAACGGGCGCCCACAACTGCTGCCGTTCCTCGCCGGGCTCGGCCTCTCGGCGCTCGCCCTCGGCTGGGTTCTGCTGCTCGACGGCACCGACGGGGTGCGCGCGTTCTGGTCGCGCACGATCGGATACCAGCTCGGGCGCGATTCGCCGTTCTCGCTGTGGGGTCAGTACCCGGGTCTGCGCCCGGTGCAGATCGCGCTCATGGCGGCGGTCGCCGTCGGCGGGCTGGCGCTGCTGAGGTGGCCGCGCCGCCTCGACATGGTCGGGGTCGCCGCCTTCTCGGCCGCGCTCCTGATCGGCTTGGAGCTCACCGTCACCCACTGGTTCTATCTGTACATCCCCTGGTTCCTGCCCTTCGTGCTCCTGGCGATCGTGCCCGCGTGGCCCGCCCCTCTGCCGCGCGAGGCCGGCCGCCCGAGCGCCGATGAGCCGGTGCCGGTGATACGCGACACGGCCGCGCCGGTGGCGAGTTGACGCGCACTTTCGAGCGCCTCGTGCCGTGGGGTGTCGCGGCCCTCGCGGCCCTCGTCTGGCTGATTCCGCTGCAACTGGGCTTCTACAGCGACGACATCCTCACCGACATCCCGGTGTACCGCGGGGTCTTCGATGAGATCGCCGCGGGAGGCGTGCCCTACCGCGACTTCGACCTGGAGTACCCGCCGCTTGCCGCGGCCATCTTCTGGCTGGCCGGGGTCCTGCCCGGCGACTACGGCTTCGGGTTCTCCGCGCTCATGCTCGGGTGCCTGATCGCGACGGCCCTGTCGGTGGTGGCGACGGCGCGGGCGATGGACACCACCCCACTGCGCCGCGCCGGCGCGGGGGTGGCCGTGGCGATCAGCCCGCTGCTCCTCGGCGGAATGGTGCAGACCCGGTACGACCTCGCGCTGACCGCCGCCCTCGGGTGGATGCTGTGGGCGGCGGTGACCCGCCGCTTCGGGTGGATGTGGACGCTGCTCGCGGCTGCGGTGCTGATCAAGTTGATACCCCTGGCGCTGGTGCCGGTGCTGATCATCTGGCACCGGCACCAGCGCG
>JBKHVQ010000282.1:0-1838 GCA_046569985.1 Thermoleophilia bacterium
GACCACCCGCGGGTCGTCGGGATGCCGCTTGGCGAAGGGCGAGAGCTCGAGCGGGTAGTCGTAGAGGATCGTCGGCTGGATCAGGGTCGGCTCGAGGGCCTGCGTGAGCAGCCCGTCGACCAGCTTCGCCCACGGGGTGCCGTCGGGCGCGTCCAGCCCGGCGGCCCGCATGGCCGCGCGCAGGGTGTCCTCGGTGTCGTGTACCCGCACGTCCACGCCGCTCGCATCGAGGAGGGCCTCGCGGAAGTCGACCCGCCGCCAGGGCGGCGCGAAGTCGATCACCCCGCCCTTCCACGGCACCACCGTGCCGCCGGTCGCCGCGATCGCGACCGTGGAGACGAGTTGCTCGATCATGTCCATGACATCGCGGTAGTCGGCGTATGCCTCGTAGGTCTCCACCATCGTGAACTCGGGGTTGTGCTTGTGACTGACCCCCTCGTTGCGGAAGTCCTTGCCGAGCTCATAGACCTTCTCGAGCCCGCCGACGATGCAGCGCTTCAGGTAGAGCTCGGTGGCGATGCGCAGGTAGAGGTCGCGATCGAGGGCGTTGTGGTGCGTCACGAACGGGCGCGCCGCGGCCCCGCCGTAGATGGGCTGCAGCGTGGGTGTCTCGACCTCGATGAACCCGCGCTCGTCCAGGAAGCGCCGCAACGCGGCGATCGCGGTCGAGCGGGTGATGAACGCGCCGCGCACCTCGGGGTCGGACATGAGGTCGAGGTAGCGCTGCCGGAAGCGCACCTCGGGGTCCTTCAGCCCGGCGTGCTTGTCGGGCGGCGGACGCAGGGTCTTGGCGAGCATCGTGATCTCGCGGACCACCACGCTGAGCTCGCCGCGGCGCGTGCGCGTGACCGATCCCTCCACGCCGATGATGTCGCCCAGGTCGAGGTCGGCGACGGCCGCCATGCGCTCCTCGCCCAGGCGGTCGAGGGTGGCCCAGAGCTGGATGCGGCCGCTGCGGTCCTCCAGGTCGAGGAAGGCCATCTTCCCCTGACCGCGTCGCGCGGCGACGCGCCCGGCGACGCGCACCACCTCATCGCCCCCGGCACCGGGCTCGAGGGCCTCGTTCGCGGCGCGCACCGGGGCGATCTCAACCCGGCCCGGGAACCGGTGCGGGAAGGGGTCGACCCCCGCGGCGCGGAGTGCGTCGGCCTTGGCCCGGCGTTCGGCGACCAGCGCCGGGAGGCCGCCTTCCGCCGACTCCTCGGGTGAGCTCACCCCTCGCTGTGCGGGGCGCGCGAGATCTTCACGATCTTGTACTCGAGCGACCCGCGCGGGGCCGGGATCACCACGGTCTCGCCCTTCTTGCGCCCGAGGAGCGCCTTCCCCACCGGGCTCTCGTTGGAGAGGCGGTGGTGGCGGGGATCGGCCTCCGCCGAGCCGACGATCGAGTACTCGCGCGTCTTCTTGGTGGCGGGGTCGCGCAGGGTCACGAGCGTCCCGATGGACACGGTGTCCTTGGGCAGGTGCTCGGTGTCGACCACGCGCGCGTTGCGCAGCTTCTGCTCGAGCTGCTGGATGCGGTACTCGACCTGGGCCTGCTCGTTCTTGGCGTCGTCGTACTCGGAGTTCTCCGAGATGTCACCGAACTCCCGCGCCTCCTTGATGCGTTCCGCCACCTCGCGACGCTTCACCGTGGAGAGATACTCGATCTCCTCCTTCAGCTTGGCGTGGCCCTCTTCGGTAAGGATCACTTCACGGTCCATCAGTGAATCGCCTCCATACACGGAGCGGGACGGTTGAATGGCGGTGCAGGGTAGCCGGGCACCCTCCCCGATTCAAGCCGGGGCCAGCGCGCCGACGCCGGCGCGAAGCATGTCCAGGGCCTCATCGAGGCTCGG
>JBKHVQ010000283.1:0-6935 GCA_046569985.1 Thermoleophilia bacterium
GTCCGCGTTGGTGGAGAAGTAGTGGGCCCCGCTGCCGTCGTTGCGCGCGACGTAGTAGAGGAAGTCGGTCTCCTTGGGCCGCGCCGCGGCGCGGATGCTGTCGACACCGGGGTTCGCGATCGGGCCCGGCGGCAGGCCCATGAACTTGCGCGTGTTGTAGGGCGAGTCGATGTCGAGGTCGGAGAGCGTCAGCTCGGGTTTCCACTCGCCGATCGCGTACTGCACGGTGGCGTCGATGCCGAGGCTCATCCCGGCGCGCAGCCGGTTGTAGATCACGCTCGCCACCAGCTCGCGCTCTGCGGGGACCGCCACCTCGCGTTCGATCATCGACGCGATCGTGAGCACCTCGAACGGGGTCAGGTTCCTGCGCCGCGCGGGGCCGAAGTCGATGTCGGCGGTGTTGGCCTTGAAGGCGTCGACCTGCATGTCGACCAGGTCCTCGACCGTCGTGTCCTCGTACAGGTCGTAGGTGGCCGGGAAGAGGAAACCCTCGAGGGAGGTGGGCCCGCCGGCCCGGGCGAGCGCGCGGCCGCGCGCTCCCGGGGCGGTGAGCTCCAGGTAGCGCTCGCCCGACAGCTCGGTCTCTCTCTCGATGAGTTCTGCGATGTCCTCGCGGCGCAGGCCCTCGGGGATCGCGAGGCGCATGATCGGATCGCCGGTCGCGAGCCCCGGGTCCTCGATGACGGGCGCCGGATCCGAACCGCCCCCCGTGGTCTGAAGGAGGGCCCACCCCGTCCCCACGGCCACGGCGAGGATCAGCATCAGCCACAGGACCGTGTGGGAGCCCTTCGCGTTCCTCCCCCCGCGTGACGCACGGGGTGCGCGGGGCGGGCGCGGCGAGCGCGGCGGGCGCGCGGAGCGCTCGGCGCGGGGGCGCCGCGGTGGGGGCGCGTCGTCGCTGCCGCCGTTGGCGTGGCGGCTGCGCGGATGCGGTCTACGCCCCATGGACGGCTCCCTCCCTGGCGAGGTACGACTCGAGGAGCACGCAGGCGGCCATGCTGTCGAGGTCGGCCTGCGCGCCGCCCTCCCGGCCTCGGCGGGCGGCTTCGACCGTCGTCAGGCGCTCGTCCCACATCACGACGGGGACGGCGTGCCGCTGCCGCAGCCGGCCGGCGAAGCCGCCCGCCGCGCGTGCCTGAGCGCCCCGCTCTCCCGACAGCGAGCGCGGCTCGCCGACGATGATCAGTTCCGGCTCCTCGCGCCCGATCACCTCGTCGAGCGCGGCGCGCCCGCGCGTGGAATCGACGCGGGCGATCGCGGGCAGGGGCCGCGCGATCGTCCCGGTGGGGTCACTGACCGCCACCCCGGTCCGGGCCGACCCGTGGTCCAGGGCGAGCACCTTCACCCGGTGACGGCCTCCGCGACGACGGCACGGGCGCGATCCAGCGCATCGGGCAGGCGCGAGGGATCCTTGCCGCCGGCACGGGCCATGGCGTCCTTCCCCCCGCCCCCGCCGCCGACGATCGGGGCGATCTCCTTGATGAGGGACCCCGCCTTCAGGCCGGCCCCCACCGCCTCGTCGCTCATGTTCGCCACGAGCATGGCCTTGCCGTCCGCGGCGGCGCCCAGCACCACCACGGCGCCCTCCCCGACCCCGGACTTCACGCGGTCGGAGATGCCGAGCAACTCATCCATGTCGGCCGCCTCGACCTGCGCCACGACGGCGCGCAGCGGCCCGTGGGCGGCCGCCCCCGCCACCAGCGCGGCGACATCCACCTTGCCCGAGCGCGCCCGCTTCAGCTCGGCCTCGAGCCCTCGGATGCGCTCATCGCGCGCGGCCAGCTCGGCCTGCAGGCGCCGCTCGCGCTCACGCAGCCACTCGGCGGCGGCCGGGCCGGTGAGCGCCTCGATGCGCCGCGACCCGGCGCCGGTCGAGGCCTCCGACGCGATCACGAAGGGCCCGATCTCGCCGGTGCGGCTGACGTGGCACCCGCCGCACAGCTCCCGGGAGAAGTCGCCGCTGGAGACCACGCGCACGCGCTCACCGTACTTCTCCTCGAACAGCCCGATGGCGCCGCGCTCGGCCGCCACCTGGCGGTCGACGATCTCCCAGGACACCGGCTGGTCCTCCAGGACGCGCTCGTTCACCAGGCGCTCGATGCGCTCCAGGTCCTCGCCCCCGATGCGACCGCGATGCGTGAAGTCGAAGCGGAGCTTGTCGGGGCCGACATATGAGCCGGCTTGCCGCACGCCCTCGCCGAGGGTGGTGCGCAGCGCCCAGTTGAGGACGTGGGTGGCGGTGTGGTTGGCCTGGGTCAGGCGCCGGCGGGCGGCGTCGACGGTGGCGGTGACCTCCTCGCCCACCGGGAGGGAGCCCTCCTCGACGCGCACGCGCAGAACCTGATCGTCGCCGACCCGGTACGCGGCGACCACGCGCCCGCGGCCGTCGTGCCCGGCGATCTCGCCGGTGTCCGACACCTGGCCGCCCCCCTCGGGGTAGAACGGGGACCGCTCGAGCTTCAGCAGCACCTCGTCCCCGTCGAGCGGCTCGGCCGCCAGCACGTCGGTGTCGACGACGAGTTCCGTCCAACCGACGAACTCGGAGGCGTCGGACTCCTTCGCGACCTGCTGCACGCGCTCGGCCAGGTCGTCGGCGGGCTTTCCGCCCATCCCCCCGGCCCGCGACCGCTCGCGCTGCTCATCCATCAGCCGGTCGAAGGTCTCCTCGTCCACCCTGAGGCCGGCGTCCTCGGCCGCCTCGAGCGTGAGGTCGAGGGGGAAGCCGTAGGTGTCGTACAGCTTGAAGGCGTCGGCCCCGCTGACGGTGCCGCCCTCGCCCGCGTCGCCGGCCTCGGAGATCACGTCGGCCAGCATGCGGCGGCCCTGGCTGAGCGTGCGGGCGAACTGCTCGGCCTCGGCGCCGACGACATCGCGCACCTCCGCGGCGCGCTCGGCGAGTTCCGGGTACGCCTCGCGCCAGCCCTCGATGACCGGTTCGGCCAGGTCGACGACGCGGTCCGGCTCGAGGCCGAGGTGGCCGGCCTCGCTCACGGCACGGCGGATGATTCGGCGCAGGATGTAACCGCGGCCCTCGTTCGCCGGGCGCACGCCGTCGGCGGCCAGGAACGTCATTGCGCGGCCGTGGTCGGCCAGCACGCGCAGCGCGCGGTCGGTGCGCGGGGCGGCACCGTAGCGGGCGCCCGAGCGGCTCTCGCCCCACTCGATCAGCGGGCGGAAGCCGTCGGTGTCGAACACCGAGTCGACGCCCTGCAGGATCGCCGCGAGGCGCTCCAGCCCGGCCCCGGTGTCGATGTTCTTCGCGGGCAGCGGCTCCAGGGTGCCGTCGGGGCCGCGGTCGTACTGCATGAAGACCAGGTTCCAGAACTCGAGGTACCGGTCGCCGCCCCCCGCGGGACCGCCCTCGGGACCGAAGGACGGCCCGCGGTCGAGGTAGAGCTCGGTGTTCGGGCCGCACGGGCCGGTGGGGCCGGCCTTCCAGAAGTTGTCCGGGTCGCCGAGGCGCTGGATCCGCGACGCCGGGATGCCCAGTTCCATCCAGCGTTCGGCGGCCTCGTCGTCGGCCGGCACGCCGGGCATGCCCTCGAACACCGTGATCCAGATCCGCTCGGGGTCGAGGCCGAACACCTCGGTGGAGACCTCCCACCCGAAGCGGATGGCGTCGTCCTTGAAGTAGTCGCCGATCGAGAAGTTGCCCAGCATCTCGAAGAATGTGAGGTGGCGGGCGGTGCGCCCCACCTCCTCGATGTCGAGGGTGCGGAAGCACTTCTGGGAGCTGGTCATGCGCGGCGCGGGCGGGGTGGCCTGCCCCATGAAGTACGCCTTGAGCGGCTGCATGCCGGCGATGGTCAGCAGCACCGTGGGGTCGTCCTCGAACGGCACGAGCGAAGCCGAGGGCAGGCGCAGGTGGTCCTGCGCCTCGAAGTACGACAGGAAGGCGGAGCGGATCTCGGCGGTGGTCATGCGGCGCACGGGCGGGTTCCCTGGTCTACGGACAGCTGGAGCGGTATGGCGGGCCGGTGACGCGGCGGCCTAGGGACGAGCGGAGCGGAAGGCCTCCTGGACCTCGGCGTCGAGCGCGTCCTCGGCCCGGGCGGCCTCGCGCTTGCCGGCGGCGAGCGCCTCGCGCAGCTGCACGGGCAGTCGCTCGCGCTCACGCCGGATGGTATCGGCCCACAGCTTGGGATCCAGGGCGCCGATCGAGCCGAGCCACGCCAGCGCACCGGCCCCGGCGAGCAGCTTGAGCCTGGTGCGGCCGCGCATCAGTAGGGGCTCTCGTGCCGGGGGCGCTTCATCGACCCGGTGTCGCCGTCATCGGCGGCGGCCGGGGCGGGTGCGGGCGGGGGCACCGGCCCACCGGCGGCGGCCTTCCCGGCCGCGGAGGCCGCCGCGGCGGTGCGGGCCGCATCGGCGGCCTCGCGGTCGGCCTTCTCCCGGGCGCGTCGCGCTCTGAGCGTCGCGATGCCCTCGCGCACGCCGGCCGCGACGCCGGTGAGCTTGCGGACCGGGGCGGTCACGGCGGTCGAGACGGTCTGCACCGTGCGCTCGGCGCCCTTCGTGGCGTTGACCGCGGTCACCATCATCTCGTCCACGCGCTGGAGCTCGAGGTTGATGCCGTCCACGGTCGTCTGCGCCCGGGTCAGGATCGGGATGACCTCATCGGTCACCTGGGTCACGGAGGTGCCGACGCGCGCGAACACCCCCGCCATGCGCAGGAACAGATATCCCAGTCCGAGGCCCGTCACCACCAGGAAGATGGACAGCGCGAGCTTGAGTACGTCCGACCAGTCCATTCGCTAATCCTCCAGGGGTTCGAGCCGCGGTGCTCCGGCGATCGTACCGGCCGCGACGAGGCGGCCGTCGCGATAGAGGGCCGCCGTCTGTCCCGGCGCGACGCCGTCGGCCACATCCATCAGGTCCACATGCAGTCGCTCACCGCGCCGGTGGGCGCGGCCGCGCAGCGAACGGCCACGGTAGCGCACGCGCACATCGAGGGGGCGTTCGTCGAGCCGGCCGCTGATCTGCACGTCCTCCAGCGTCAGTTCCGCGACGCCCAGGCGCGCCCGCGGACCGACGGTGACCGTGTTGGTGTCGCGGTCGGTGGCCAGTACGTACAGGGGGTCGGCCGCCGCGATCCCCAGCCCGCGCCGCTGCCCGACCGTGAAGCGCCAGTAGCCGTCATGACCACCGAGGCGCGCCCCGCTCTCGTCGACGATGTCGCCGGCGGCCGCGGGCACCCCGGCCCGCTCCAGGAAGGGCACATGCCCGCCGTGACCCACGAAGCAGACCTCCTGGCTCTCGACGGCCTCCGCCGCCTCCAGTCCCGCGGCCCGCGCGAGGGCGCGCACCTCGTCCTTGCCGAGTTCACCCAGGGGGAAGATCAGGCGCTCGCGCACGTCGGCGGGCAGCATGGCGAGCATGTAGCTCTGGTCCTTGCCCTCGTCGCGCGCCCGCGCGACCACGGTGCGGCCGGCGCCCTCGTGTCGCGTGCGGGCGTAGTGGCCGGTGGCGAGACCGCGCGCCCCCACGAGGGCCGCCGCGCGGGAGAGGATGCGGAAGCGCACCGAGCCGTTGCACGTGACGCACGGGTTCGGCGTGCGCCCGGCGGCGTAGCCGCGGACGAAGTCCTCCACGACGCCGCGCCGGAAGTCCTCGGCCACATCGAGGGTCATGTGCGGGATACCGAGGCGGTGGGCGGTACGCCGCGCCATCTGGACGGTCTCGGGGGAGCAGCAGGATCGCTCGGCCATCGCGGCGGCCGGATCGTGCCACAGGCGCATCGTCACGCCCACCACCTCGTGGCCCCGCTCGGCGAGCAGCATCGCGGCGACCGCGCTGTCCACGCCGCCGCTCATCGCCACCGCGACACGACCCGCCTGGAGCGGGAGCCCCACATCACCGAGGCGCCCCGAGTACCACGACTCGAGGGCGCGCGCGACCGCGTCGGCCACGGTCTCGGCGCCGTGGCGGCGCACCGTGCCGAGCCCGCCCAGGTCGGCGTCGAGGTCCGCGGCCGACAGCCGCAGGGCGTCAACCGGCGCGATCCCGTCCAGGCGCGCGCATGCGGCGCTCGCCGCCGCCTGCAGCGCCCCGCAGCCGAAGGCCATGAAGCGCGCCTCGCGCACCCGTTCCCCCTCGATCCGCAGACCGATGCGCACGACATCGCCGCACCCGGCGCTGCCGGACTCGCCGACGGCGTCGGGGGCATCCATGCACCCGGCCCCGACGGGGTCGGCGAGGTGGCGCATCGTCCTCGGGGGGTACGGGGGCACCGGCTCAGGTTAGAGCAGCGGACGCGCACGCGACGCGGGGCGCGTCGCCGAGTCGAAAAGGCCCCGCCTTGCCGCTCCAGCTTGTGACTTGAACCTGCGATAGCAGGTGGGACGCAGGCTGTCCGCGCAACCAGTGCGCGCACCTGACACCGCATCCCTTATCACTCGTGTTGGCTCAAGATGTGAACCGGTGACGAGCAAGGCAGGGTTGACGTCAGTGTAGTCGACGGCGGCCGTGCCCGTGAACTCGGCGTCGAACCGTCGCCCCTCCCGAGGGCGGCTGCCGTGCCGGCGGAGACCGGGGGGCGTATGGGCACTTCCTCCATATGCCGCGAGCCGGCGCCGCGGGACGCCGATCACTGCGGCATGCTCGCCCCGCCGCCTCCGCCCACCTACACCGTGTCGCCGGCCCTGCCCCCGCTGGGCGCCGCCCACCGGCGCACCATCGAGGCCGGGCTCGACGCGCTCACGGGTGTCGCGGCGAGCGTCCTGGTCACGGGCGTCGGCAGGGCGATGGGCCGGCACGTCGTCGAGTTGGCCACCTCGTCCGGCCGGGTCCTTCTACTGGAGCGCGTCCCCTCGACCTGAGCGGGCGGGTCGCCCTCACGCCCCCGCGATGAGGCGTGCCACCGCATCGGGCGCCTCGCACGGCAGCAGGTTGCCCGCGCCTGCGATCTCTGTCATCTCCGCGCCGAGCGCGCGCGA
>JBKHVQ010000284.1:0-10360 GCA_046569985.1 Thermoleophilia bacterium
ACCTCGGCCGCACCGACGTCGCCGCGAACGGCCGCATCGCGGCCCTCGAGATGGATAAGTTCGACAGCAGCACCCAGACCGCCGGGTTCATCGACATGACCCCTGTCAACGCTCTGGGGGACACCAACGTGCCTCCGGGCTCGTGCGTCCTGCCGACGCAGGGCTTCGCGAAGAACGTCAGCCTGCTGCAGGACGCGACACGTGTGGGATGGCAAGACCAGGGCGGCGTCTGGGTCGCGGGGGCGCCGAACTTCCTCGGCAACGGCCCGGCCTCGTCGGTGCCCGGCAACACGACATGCGTGCTCACCTCGCCCCCGGTCCTGATCTCGGCGACGGGCACGTACCCGTCGATCGGCGGGGCGAACGTGGCCGACATGATCCCGGCGCCCGGCGGATCCCCGACGCCTCCCACCTCGCCCGCAACGCCCACGACTCCAACGGGCCCGGGAGGGTCGACACCCGTCACCGTCCCCACCGTGCTGAGCGTGAAGCTGCCGGCCTCGACCCGGATCGCCGCCCTGCGCAGAGGGCTTGCGGTGCGCGTCTCCGCCCCACGAGCCGGTCTGGTCACCGTCACCGCGACGGTCCCCGGAAAGCGCCTCGGCCTGAGGGGCGCCGCGGCGCGCCGTCCCGCGCTGATCGCCAGGGGCACGGCCCGCGTGGCTGCCGCGCGCGTTATCGCGGTGAAGCTGAAGCTGACGGCCCTCGGCCGGGCCAAGTCGGCCCGCCTCAAGGGCGCGAGGGCCACGGTGCGCATCAAGCTCGGCAAGAAGGTGCTGACCCGGACGCTCCGCCTGCGCTAGGCGGCCCCGCCGGCCGCCGCGCCCCGGGCGCGGCGGTCACCACCGCAGCGACGCCACCGCCCCGCCATGCGGGTGCAGGCGCGCCGCGAGGACCTGCGAGCGCACCACGATCGCCTCGGCGTCGGTGTCCAGCGCGGCCCGCACCAGCGACTCCGCGCTCTCGGCGGTCACGCCGTCCGCGTCATCGCCGGGGAGCGCGTCCGGGTCGACGAAGACGCGCGACACGCGGCCGGCCTCAAGGGCGGGGGCGATCGCCTCGGGGCCGATCGCCCCCGCGCCGCCGGCCGCCGTGGCCGCCACCGCCTCGTCGATCGCTGCCGCCCACTCCTCCGCCCGCTGCGCGACGACCCCCGGGCCGAGCGCGTCCGCGAGGGCCGCCGCACTCGTCCAGTCGAGCTTGCCGGCGACCTCCGTCACCGGCACGCGGCCGCCCGCCAGGGCGTCCGCGAGAGCTGTGGTCATGCGCGGGTCGCCCGCGACGACGATCCTGTCCCAGCACAGGCGCCCCGCGAGCTCGCCGAGAGGCTCAGCGGCCGCCGCGATGCTCTCGGCCTGCCGCAACTCCAGGCGACGGTCGAACAGATCATGCTGAGGCGCGGCCGACTGGGGGTTCGCGCGTCGCCCCGCCGGACCCTCCTTGGTGCGCCAGTCCCCGGTGTCGATCTCGATGTCCCCGCCGAAGACCTCCTCGGCGCGGCCCCAGCACAGGTCCACTCCGCGCACCCGGTTACGTGACACCGAGACCAGACCGGCGGGTGCGGTCTCGTCCAGTGCGCCGATGAGAGGGGCGATGTGGGCGCGTCCGGAGAGGCGCACCATGTCGGGCAGGGGCACCTGGAGTGTCACCGTCAGCGGGTCTCCCTCCCCGAGGGGGACAAAGAGCGCGCGACCCCGGCCCTCCGCGGCACTCCTCACCAGGTCGGTCAGCCGACCCGACAACTGTTCGATGCGCCGGCTCAGCAGCCGGCGACGATCCGCCGGCCAGCCCTCTGCCGCGGACTCCATCTCGCGCAGGCCGTTTCGCACGGCGATGTCGGCGGCGGTCCGCCGGCCGCTGTCGCCGCCGGGCTCGACCCCCACGTAGATCGACAGGACGCCGTCCGGGTCGTGCAGAGAGGCGATCTGCGTCGCCGCGATCCCCTCGCGGTGCGCGCGGTCACGGATGGCTCTGTCCATGGGCTGCCTCCTCCGGTGCGGGCCGTGGCCGGGTCAGCCTAGCGCCCGCCTGTGCGTGATCGGGGGTTGGCGGTCGCTACCGGCGCCCCACCATCCGCGAGAGGGCGGTCATCAGTTCCGCGTGGCGCTCCTCCTGCGTCTCGGGATCGGCGCCCAGGAGGCAGTGGCGGGTGTGGTCGTCGACCAGAGCCAGGGCCACCTTGTCGAGGGCCGCCTGGACCGCGCTGATCTGCTGCAGCACATCGATGCAGTAGCGGTCGTCCTCGACCATGCCCTGGATGCCCCGCACCTGGCCCTCGATCCGCCGCAGGCGCTTCTGTATCGCGCCTTTGGAGTCGGCGGCGCTGTAGCCGGGCTGGTGGTGGTGTGCGTGTCCCGCGGGAATCTCCATGGGGAGATGGTTGCATACTCCCACCGAGTATGCAAAGGTGGTTGCGAAGATACTCCATACCAGTATTGGAGATGCAACGATGTCGTCCATGGAACAGCGCACATACACCGTGGTGGGCATGACGTGCGGTCACTGCCGCACGGCGGTGACCGAAGAGGTCGGTGCCCTGCCGGGCGTCAGCGCGGTCGACGTGGACCTCGCGACGGGCCGCGTAACCGTCACCGGAGAGGGGTTCACCGACGCCGCGGTCGCCGCGGCCGTCGACGAGGCCGGGTACGGGGTCGTGACGTGACCTCCGGCGCGCGCATCGCCGTCTTCGTCGGCGCGGCCGGCCTGGCCCTCGGCGCCGGAGCGCTCGCCGGGGCCTCCCTGCCCACCATCCACGAGGACAGCGGGTCGCGCGCCCACGCGGTCGACGGTCACGGTGAGACGAGCGGTCGCGGGGATGGGATGCCCGCCGTCCCGGCCGCCGCGGGTCTCGCCGTCAGCGAGGGCGGCCTCACCCTGGTTCCCGGCCGAACGGGGTTCGCGGCCGGAGTCGACGCGCAGTTCCGCTTTCGCATCGTCGATTCAGCGGGTGCGGCCGTCGACGACATGGACATCGGCCACGAGAAGCGGATGCACCTGATCGTGGTCAGTCGCGACATGGCCCACTACCGCCACGTGCACCCCGAACCGCAGCCCGACGGGTCGTGGGCGGTGCCGCTCAGGCTGCCCGAGGCGGGCGTCTACCGCGCGTACGCCGACTTCAGCCGCGCCGGGCGCAGCCATACGCTCGCCACCGACCTGTTCGTGGACGGCGCGCTCCGCGCCCGGTCCCTCCCGGCCCCGTCGGCCACGGCCGGGGGAGAGGGGTACACGGCGACCGTCACGGCGCGCCGTGACGGGGCGGGCGGGGTCGACCTCGCCTACCGGGTCGCCACGGCCGATGGACCGGTGGACGACATCGAGCCCTACCTCGGCGCCGCCGCCCACGTCGTCGCGTTACGCGAGGGCGACCTGGCCTTCACGCACGCCCACGCAGAGCCCCGGGCGGGCGACCCGGCCGGCGTACGCGTGGCGGTCGCCCCGCCGTCCGCCGGCCGCTATCGCGTGTTCATCCAGTTCCGTCACGACGGCGCCGTCCGCACGGTCGCGCACACGATCGAGGTGCGGCCGTGACGACGACCGAGCGGGCGCCCGGAGCCCACGAGCGCATCGAGTTGCCGATCACCGGCATGACGTGCGCCTCGTGCGCGTCGCGCATCGAGAAGAAGCTCAACCGCATGGAGGGCGTCGAGGCGTCGGTCAACTACGCGACCGAGCGCGCCGCCGTGGAGTTCGACCCCGCCATCGTGGCCCCCGATCAGCTCGTCGAGACGGTGCGCGCCACCGGCTACGACGCCACCCTGCCCGCGTCCGCCGGCGCCGAGGCGGCCGGCGGGGGGGCGGGGGAGGGCACCACCGGGCCGGAGGACCCGACCGCGACGCTGCGCCGGCGCCTGATCTGGTCGGCGGTCCTCACCGTGCCGGTCGTCCTCATGTCGATGATCCCGGCGCTGCAGTTCGACTACTGGCAGTGGATCGCGCTGCAACTCGCCACCCCGGTGGTCCTCTGGGGTGCGTGGCCGTTCCACCGCGCCGCGTGGCTCAACCTCCGCCACGGCACCGCGACCATGGACACGCTGATCTCGCTCGGCACGCTGGCCGCGTATGGCTGGTCGGTGGTGGCCCTCCTGTTCCTCGGGGCGGGCGAGCCCGGCATGCGCATGGGCTTCGACCTGGTCACCGACCCGTCGGTCGGGTCGGAGCACATCTACCTCGAGGTGGCGACGGCCGTCACCGTGTTCCTGCTCGCCGGGCGCTACTTCGAGGCCCGCGCCAAGCGCAGCGCGGGTGCCGCGCTCCGGGCCCTGATGGAGATCGGCGCGAAGGAGGTCGCCCTGCTGCACGACGACGGGAGCGAGCGCCGCGCCCCGGTCTCGGAGCTGACGGTCGGGCGGCTCTTCGTCGTCCGTCCGGGAGAGCGCATCGCCACCGACGGAGTCGTGGTGGAGGGCATCTCCGCGGTCGACGCGTCGCTTCTCACCGGCGAGTCGGTGCCCGTCGAGGTCGCGCCCGGCGACGCGGTGGCGGGGGCCACCGTGAACGCCGGCGGGCGCCTCGTGGTGCGCGCGACCCGGGTCGGGGCCGACACCGCCCTCGCCCAGATCGCGCGCCTGGTCACCGAGGCCCAGACCGGCAAGGCGCCGGTGCAGCGACTGGCCGACCGGGTCTCGGCGATCTTCGTGCCGATCGTGATCCTGCTGTCCGCCGCCACCCTGGGCTTCTGGCTCGCCAACGGGGCGGGCGCCGCGTACGCCTTCACCGCGGCGGTGGCCGTGCTGATCATCGCCTGCCCCTGCGCCCTGGGCCTCGCCACGCCCACCGCGCTGCTGGTGGGCACCGGCCGAGGCGCGCAGATGGGCGTCCTGATCAAGGGCCCCGAGGTGCTGGAGTCGACACGCACCGTCGACACGATCGTGCTCGACAAGACCGGAACGGTGACGACCGGCGAGATGAGCCTCGTCGAGGTCGCCACCACCGCGGGAACCGATTCCACCGAGGCGCTGCGCCTGGTCGGTGCCCTGGAGGACGGCTCCGAGCACCCGATCGCCCGAGCGATCGCGAGCGCGGCCCGCGACGATCTGGGTGGCACGCTGCCGGCGGTCACCGAGTTCATCTCGCACACGGGCCTCGGTGTCGAGGGGACCGTCGACGGGCGCCACGTGTTCGCGGGCCGGCCCTCCCTCATGCGCGAGCGCGGCATCCCGATGCCGGACGAACTCGGAGACTCCCTGGCGCGGGCCCAGCAGGCCGGGCGCACCGCCGTCGTCGGCGCCTGGGACGGCCGGGCGGAGGCGATCTTCGTCGTCGCCGACAGCCCCAAGTCCGGCAGCACGGCGGCGATCGCCGAATTGAGGGCCCTCGGCCTGCGTCCGATCCTGCTCACCGGCGACAATTCCGCCACGGCGCAGGCGGTGGCCGCCGAGGTCGGCATCGACGAGGTGATCGCGGAGGTGCTGCCGGGCGACAAGGCCGACGTCGTGCGACGGCTGCAGGACGAGGGGCATGTGGTGGCGATGGTGGGCGACGGTGTCAACGACGCGCCGGCGCTCGCCCAGGCGGACCTCGGCCTGGCGATCGGCACCGGCACGGATGTCGCGATCGAGGCGTCCGACCTGACCCTCGTCTCGGGCGACCTGCGCTCGGCCGCCGACGCCATCCGCCTGTCGCGGCGCACCCTCGCCACCATCAAGGGCAACCTGTTCTGGGCCTTCGCCTACAACGTCGCGGCGATCCCGCTGGCGGCCGCCGGCTACCTGAACCCGGTTGTGGCGGGCGCGGCGATGGCGCTGTCGAGCGTGTTCGTGGTCACGAACTCCCTGCGGCTGCGCCGCTTCCGGGCGGGGGAGCGCGCCGCGGCGTGAGCGGCCCGGGCGCCGGCCCGGCAGGCCGCGTACCTTCACCTGATGAGCGTTCTCCACATCACCGAGTACAGCGATCCGTCGTGCCCGTTCGCCTTCAGCGCCGAACCGAGCCGCCGGCGGTTGCAGTGGCTCTACGGGGCCCAGATCGCGTGGGACATCCGAGTGGTCGGTCTCGCCGACAGCGCCGAGGCCCTCGAGGCGCGGGGCACGACCACCGAGTTCCAGGCCTCGGTGTACGCGCGCCTGGAACGCGAGCACGGCATGCCGTTCGACAGTTCGCCACGCGAGCGGATGGCGGCGTCGGTTCCGGCGTGCCGGGCGGTGGTCGCCGCGCGGCTGGACGCGGGGCCGCGCCGCGCCCGCGCGCTGCTGCGGCGGATCGCCGTCGCGACGTTCGCCGGCGACCTCATCGACGACCCGGCGACGATCCGCGCGGCGGCGCGTGCCGCCGGTTTCGACGCGCGGGCCCTCGACGCGCGCTGCGGCGACTCCGACGTGGCCGAGGCACTGGCGCAGGACATGGCCGCGGCTCGCAATCCGACGAGCGCCGCCCGCGCCCAGCGTGACCGCCTGGCGACCTGGGAGGGCGGCCTGCGCTACACGTGTCCTTCCTACGAGATCACCCGCGTTGCGGACGGCGCTGGGATGTCCGCGCCCGGTTTCCAGCCGTTCGGCGCATACGAGATGGCCGTCGCGAACCTCGCCCCGCACCTGGAGCGCCGCCCCGACGCCCGCGACCCGCGCGAGGTGCTGAGCTTCTTCGACGAGCCGCTCGCCACCCGGGAGGTCGCGGTCGTGATGGGGATCACCGACGACGAGGCCCGCGAGTTGCTCGAGGACGCCGGCGCGGTGTTCGACCCCGTGGGCGCCGACGGTTACTGGAGCGGGCGCGCAGGCCCCGAGGGCGGTCGGTGATACTGCCGGCATGAGCGCACCCCCCGATCTGATGGCCATCGCCGAGCGCGTCAGCTGCTCGGCGATCTGCGACGCGATGATGAATCGCCACGCGCACCGCGCCCATATCGCCGGCCTCGTCTCGCCGGCACCCGAGCGGTGGCTTCTGGGCGAGGCCGTGACGATGCTCTTCATGCCGCTGCGGGCCGACCACTTCGACGCCGCCCGCCACGACTTCGGCCCGCTGGTGATCGAGGCAGCCGGCCCGCACCCCGCCGGGAAGGTGCTCGTCGCCTCCTGCGGCGGCCACCCCGACCAGCCGATCGCCGGCGGCAAGAAACTCTCGCGGCTGGCGAACCTCGGCATGGCCGGCGTCGTCACCGACGCGCGTCTGCGCGACTTCGCGGAGGTGGTCGGCCTCGGCATCGCCGCCTGGGCCGGCGGCGAGACCGTGCGCCAGGGCGGCGAGACGATCATGCCGTTCGCGGCCAACGTGCCCGTGGGCATCGGCGGCGTGACGGTCTTCCCGGGCGACTGGATCTACGCGGACGCGTCGGGCGCGGTGGTCATCCCGCCCGCCGATCTGCGGGCGGTGCTGGAAGAGGCCACAAGCATCGAGGAGCGCGACGCGCGGATCGTGGCGCGGATGCGCGACGAGGACCGGGCCCGGACGGAAGGCGCCTGACCCACAGGGGGACCCGCGCGCTCCTTTCAGGATCCCTTCAGGTGCATGGGGGCATCATGTCCGTGAAGGCCCGTGACTACCTCTCCAGCTGCGGGCCTTCGGTCTTCTCGCATCCGGGATGCGGGGTGGGGATCGCTTCTCAGTCCTCCCCGGGCAGGCTCATCACCACCAGCCGCGGCTCGGTCATGGTGCGCACGGCATAGCGCGGGCCCTCGCGGGTGTTCCCGCTGTCCTTGACGCCGCCGTAGGGCTGCTGGTCGGCCCGGAAGGTGGGCGTCTGGTTGATCGTGATGCCCCCGAACTGCAGCCGGCGCGCCCACGCGAAGGCGCGATCGGGGCTCGAGGTGAAGATCCCCGCCTGCAGTCCGTACGGCGACGAGTTCGCCAGGTCGATCGCCTCGTCGACACCGGCGAACTCCGCCAGGCCGACCAGGGGCCCGAACACCTCCTGCGCCGAGACCTTCATGCCCGGAGTGATCCTGTCGAGCACCGTCGGCGCGACCAGCCCGTCGCGCTCGCCGCCCCCGGCCAGCACGCGCGCCCCCCCGCGGCGCGCCTCGCCGATCCAGTCGAGCACCCGCGTGCGCGACTCGGTGTCGATGACCGGGCCGAGGTCGGTCGCCTCATCCATCGGATCGCCCGCGACAAGCGCCTCGACCGCCGCCACGAAGCGGTCGCGGAAGGCGTCGGCGACCTCGCGCTGCACGTACACGCGCTGCACCGAGATGCACGACTGCCCGGCGTGCGTGTAACCGGACGCCGCCAGGCGGGCCGCGGCGAGGTCGAGGTCCGCGTCGGCCATCACGATCGCCGGCGTCGAGTTGCCGAGCTCGAGGGCGACATGCTTGCGCGGCACGCGCGCCCGGATGTCCCACCCCACCGCGGGGCTGCCGGTGAACGAGATCAGCGGCACCGCCGTGTGCTCCACCAGGGCGTTGCCCACGTCGCCTCCGCCGCCGATCACCACGGCCAGGAAGCCGTCGGGCAGGCCGGCATCCGACAGCGTCCCGGCCAGGAGCAGGGCCGACAGGGGGGTCGCCGATGCCGGCTTCAGCACGACCGGGCAGCCCGCGGCGATGGCGGGTGCCACCTTGTGCGCCACGAGGTTCAGCGGGAAGTTGAAGGGGGAGATCGCGCCCACCACCCCCACCGGTTCGTGCAGGACGACCCCGAGGTGGCCGGTCCCCGCGGCGCTCGCGTCCATCGGCACCATCTCGCCGGAGAGCGTGCGGGCCTCGGCAGCCGAGAACGTGAGGGTGTCCACGCAACGCGAGACCTCTCCGCGGGCCTGGCGGATCGGCTTGCCGGCCTCCAGGCAGATGGTGCGCGCGAACGACTCGGCGCGGTCGGCCACGAGGCGGGCGGCGCGCTCCAGCACCGCGGCGCGGACATGCGCGGGTGGGGGAGGCAGGTGGTCGCGGGCGCGGGCAACGGCCTCCTCGACGTCATCGAGGCCGGCGCGGGCGACCGTCGCGACGATGTCACCCGTGAACGGGTTGCGTACGCCCAGTTGCTTGCCGCGGTCCTGGAACCGCCCGCTGAGGAACAGTCCTGTGGGCTGGGCGGGGTCGAGTGCGGTGCTCACAATGGCCATCGGCGCGGCTCCTCGGGTGGCGGACGCGCCCCGAGGATACCGCCGCCGGGGGGATGGTCAGGCCAGTCCGGGGAGCCGGCGGGCGAATGCGGCCGCGGAAGGCCAGTGGGCATCGAGGTGACCCACCGCCTGGTCGACATCGATGCGCTGCCGGGGCCTCTCGAACGCCATGTCGCCGGCGAGCGACGGCCACGCGCCGCTGTCGATCAAGGGCGCGAGGGTGGGGCGCGCATCCACGCGAAGTCGCGGGGTGGTGTGCTCCGATCCGAACGGGCGGTCACCGGCTCGACCACCGTGGGGGCGGGTGGCGGGGGCCGCGAGGCCGGGTCCCGTCGGGGCGAACGCGGCGACGGCGACGGCGACCGACAGGGCGAGCGTGAGGCGACGGGCCGTGGTGCATGCGACTGCTTTCGCCCGATGGGCTCCTGCCCGGCACCCCCTGTCAGGCCTCTGTCAGCACCGTCTGCGAGCATTGCAGCGGTGTCCGGCAAGCTCTGCAACGGGGGGACCGATGGGCGATCGGGATGAGCGACGCGGGAGCCTGAAGGACAGGCTCACCGAGGAGCAGTACGAGGTGACCCAGTGCGGGGGCACGGAGCCGGCGTTCTCGGGTATCTACTGGGACCATCACGACGACGGCATGTACCGCTGCGTGGTCTGCGACACGGCGCTGTTCGACTCGCGCACCAAGTTCGACTCGGGCACCGGGTGGCCGAGCTTCTGGGAGCCTGCCGCCGAGGGGAGGGTGGCCAGCCGCCGCGACACCAGCTACGGCATGGTGCGCGAGGAGGTTCTGTGCGGTAACTGCGGCGCCCACCTGGGGCACGTGTTCCCCGACGGGCCGCGTCCCACGGGCCAGAGGTTCTGCATCAACTCGGCTTCGCTGAGCTTCGGCGAGCGCGGCGCGGACGGCGAGGAGCGGTAGCCCTCGGCGCTCTTGTCGTGGCGGCGGCGCTGGTCGCCGCCGCCGGCGCGGGCCCCGGGCCCGGCGGCGCCGCGAGCGCCGCGGAGCCCCCGGCCCGCCCGCAGCCGACCGCCGCCCAGCTCGCCGGTCAGCGCGTGGTCGTCGGGTTCTCGGGCACCACGCCGCCACCGGCCCTGGTGCGGCGCATACGCCGCGGCGAGACCGGCGCGGTGATCATCATGGGCCCCAACGTCGCGGGGCGAGCCGGGCTGGCGCGTCTGACCCGGCGCCTGCAGGCCATCCCGCGACCCGCGGCGGTCGATGTGCCGCTGCTGATCATGGTCGACCAGGAGGGGGGGCAGGTGCGGCGCATCCCCGGTCCGCCCACCCGTTCGGCCGCCGAGATGGGCGCGGGCGACCCGCGCTCCTCCCGGGCGGCGGGCGTCGCGACCGGTCGCCTCCTG
>JBKHVQ010000285.1:0-12554 GCA_046569985.1 Thermoleophilia bacterium
TGAGGCCCGCCTCGAGGATCCCGTGGGCGACGCGGCCGACCCGTCCCGATGCGCCGATGTAGCCGTCATCCATGTGGGCGGGGTTGGTGTCACCGGTGATGCGGGCAAAGGCCTCGATGTCCTCACGCGAGAAGCTGCGGGTGACCGAGGCGCTGTCCCCCGGCTTCAGCTGGTCGATGCTGCGGCCGGGGCGCGTGGCGTCGGGCATGGGATCCCCTCGTGGGTCTGCGCGGACGGGTCCCCGTCAGCGTCCGCGGCCCGGGCGGGCGCGTCAACCCGGGCGCGGGAGCCCTCTCCACCGGGGCTGGCCTGCCCGGCCCCGCCGGGGCTAGTCTGAACCACGTCCGAGCCGGTCACGGCCGGCGCGCAACGCCTCCCGGAAGACATGCCGATGCTCGCACGCGACGACATGCCGGTCGACCCCTGGGTGATACGAGAGCCTGAGCTCGACCTCGAGCGCCTGGGCTTCTCCGAGTCGATCTTCGCCCTCTCCAACGGGCACATCGGTCTGAGGGGGAACCTCGACGAGGGCGAGCCGCGCGAGATCGGCGGCACCTACCTGAACGGCTTCTACGAGACCCTGCCGCTGGCGTACGGCGAGCGCGGATACGGCAATCCCGAGGCGGGCCAGGCCGTCGTCAACGTGACCGACGGCAAACTGATCCGCCTGCTGGTGGAGGACGAGCCGCTCGATGTGCACCGCGGCGACCTGCGCGCGCACGAGCGTGAACTGGACATGCGCACCGGGGTCCTGACGCGCCGCCTTGTCTGGGCCACGCGGGCCGGGCGGGCGGTGCGAGTGACCAGCAGGCGGATCGTCTCGCTGCGCATGCGCAGCGTCGCGGCGATCAGCTTCGAGGTCGAGGCGCTGGAGCACCCCCTGCGCATCGCCCTGCAGTCGAGCCTGCTCGCCAACCGCCTCGACGGGGCGGACGTGACCGACCCGCGCGCGGCGGCGGCCCTCGGAGCCCCCCTCGTCCCGCGCTTCGCGGTTCACGACGGGCTGCGCGTGGTGCTGGCGCACACCACCGCCCGCAGCGGACTGTCGCTGTGCGCCGGGATGGAGCACGCGATCGAGTCGGAGGACACCCCGCTGGCGCGCACCGAGAGCGAAGCCGATCTGGGGCGGGTCACGGTGTCGGCCCAGCTCCACCCGGGCCGGCCGCTGCGGATGGTGAAGCTGATCGCCTACCACTGGTCGGGACACCAGTCGATCGAATGGCTGCGCGACCAGGTCGACGCCAGCCTGCAGAACGCGCTCGCCGAGGGGTTCGACGGTCTCGCGGCCATGCAGCGCAAGCACCTCGACGGCTATTGGAGGGGCACGGAGATCGAGCTGGACGGCGACGACGAACTCCTCCAGGCGCTGCGGTTCTCGCAGTTCCAGCTCGTCCAGGCCTCGACGCGCGCAGAGGGCCGGGCGATCCCGGCGAAGGGGCTCACAGGGCCCGGGTACGACGGCCACGCCTTCTGGGACGCCGAGGCCTACGTGCTACCGGTGCTGTCCTACTCCCAGCCCCGATTGGCGCGCGACGCGTTGCTGTGGCGCCACTCGATGCTGGACCTCGCCAGGCAGCGCGCCCGGCAGCTCGGCCTGCGCGGCGCGGCGTTCCCCTGGCGCACGATCCACGGCGAGGAGTGCTCCGGGTACTGGCCGGCGGGCACCGCGGCGTTCCACATCAACGCCGACATCGCGCGCGCCGTTCAGCTTTACATCGAGGTGACCGGCGACGAGGACTTCGAGCGTGACGCGGGCCTCGATCTGCTGTGCGAGACGGCGCGGCTCTGGGCGAGCTACGGCTACCACGCCGCGGACGGCCGGTTCCGCATCGACGGGGTCACCGGCCCCGACGAGTACTCCGCACTCGTCGACAACAACCTCTACACGAACCTGATGGCGCGCGACAATCTGCGCGCGGCGGCGGCATCCGCGGGGCGCCACCCGGGCGCCGCCGCCGGTCTCGGCATCACCGGCGAGGAGGTCGCGGGCTGGCTGCGCGCGGCGGACGCGATGACGGTCCCCTTCGACGCCCGCCTGGGCGTCCACATGCAGTGCGACGGGTTCACCGACCACGAGCGCTGGGACTTCGCGGCGACCGCACCGCAGCACTACCCGCTGCTGCTGCACCACCACTACCTGAACCTGTACCGCAAGCAGGTCGTCAAGCAGGCGGACCTGGTGATGGCGATGTACACCTGCGGCGACGCCTTCGACGACGACCAGAAGCGTCGCAACTTCGAGTACTACGAACAGATCACGGTGCGCGACTCGTCCCTGTCGGCCTGCATGCAGGCGATCATCGCCGCCGAGGTCGGGCACCTCGAGCTCGCCTTCGACTACCTGGCCGAGGCCGCCCTCACCGATCTCCACGACCTCAAGGGCAACATCCGCGACGGCCTGCACATGGCCTCCCTGGCGGGCGCGCTCCAGGCGGCGGTCGCGGGATTCGGCGGCCTGCGCCGAAAGCGCGGGTCGCTGTCGTTCGCGCCCCGCCTGCCCTCGGCGATCCGGCGCCTCGCCTTCCCGCTGAGCTTCCGCGACCGGCGGCTCTATGTGGAGGTGCTCCCCGATGCGGCCACGTACAGCCTCGATCCGGGGGACGCGCCGCTGGAGTTCCTGCACTGGGGCGAGCGCGTGATGCTGGAGCGCTCGGTCACCAGGGCCATCCCCCCGCCGCCGGACCTGGAGCCGCCCCTGCAGCCGGCGGGCCGCGCACCCCGCCGGCGCGGCAGCCTGGCCGGATGAGACGGCTCAGCGCCGCGACCGGGCGGCGCTATTCGTGGCGGATGGCGTCGAGGATGTCGAGGCGGGCCGCCCTCCGCGCCGGGAGGATCGCCGCGAGCACCCCCAGCAGCGCGGCCGCCAGCAGGAACACGACGAGCGAGACCCACGGGATCGAAAGCGTCTCGACGATCGGCACGGACAGCACGCTGACCGCTCCCAGGAACACCCCGAGCGCGAGTCCGACCACCGCGCCGATCAGCGAGACGATCACCGACTCCCATCGGATCATCGCCCGCACCGAGGCGCGCGACAGTCCCACGGCCCGCAGCAGGCCGATCTCACGGGTGCGCTCGAAGACCGACAGCGCGAGGGTCAGGACGATGCCGAAGATCGCGATCAGCACCGCCATCGCGAGCAGCACGTAGAAGACCCGCAGCAGGCCGTCGATCTGACCGGCGACGACGTCCTTGTACTCGGCCTTCGTCCGCACGTCGAGGTTCGGGAAGTCGGTCAGCGCTGCCTCGGCGGCGGCCTTCGCGTCCTCGGGCGAGACCCCCTCCGCGGCTCGGGCGAGGATCACGACATCCTGCTGGGTCGTGTAGTTGCGCTCATACTCGTCCAGCGAGATGAAGAAGTCCGAGAACGTGTCATCGGTGAAGACCGCGGCGACCCGCAACGGCACGGCGCCGGTGCGCGAGAAACGGACGGTCATCGTCGAGCCGGGCTCCAGGTCGTTCTCGCTCGCATAGTCCTCGTGCACGGCGATGGTCCCGGGCCGGGCGAGGTCGGACATGGCGCCCGCGCTGACCGCCGGGTCATACAGCTCGCCGAGCCCGTCGGGGTCGAGCGCCGACACCCCGCGGGTCTCGTCGCGGGCGTCCCGGAACTCGCCGTCGCGCCACGCGCTCACCGCGGACAGCGCCGGGTTCGCGGTGAGCGCCGCGGCCGCCGTGGAGCTGAACGGCGCCTGCGAGCTGGACAGCACCACCAGATCGGCGCGCACCCGCGTGTCGAGGGTGCCGAGGAACGTCGCGCTCAGCGACGAGCCGAAGATGGTCACCCCGGCGACCAGCGCGACGCCGATCGTCAGGGCCGCCGCGGTCTGCGCGGTGCGGGCCGGGTTCCGGATGGCGTTCTCGCGCCCCAGCCGCCCGGCGAGGCCCGCCTTCGCCAAGGGGGCCCCGATCACGCGGGCCAGCGGCGCGACGAGGTAGCGGGTCAGCATCGCCGCGCCCACGAACAGCAGCATCGCTCCCAGTCCGATCAGCCCGAAGCGCACGCCCAGCTCGGCCGAGGACCACAGGCCGACCAGCACGAGGGCGGCGCCCCCGGCGGCGAGCGCCGTCGAGACGATGGCGCGCGAGCGGCGGGCGTCGCCGGCCGGTGCGTCCCGCATCGCCGCCATCGGCGACACGCGGCTGGCTCGCAATGCGGGAGCGAGGGCGGCGGAGAGCGTCACGAGCAGGCCGACGACGAACCCGGCGACGATCGACCGCACCTCGACCTGCAGCGCCGTCGCGGGCAGGGAGGCGCCCACAAGGTTGAACCCGGCGCGCATCAGGAGGGCGAGCCCCAGACCCGCGGCGACGCCGATCATCGACGCCGCCGTCCCGATGAGCAGCGCCTCGGTCATCACGGTGCGCACCACCTGGCCACCGGATGCCCCGACGGCCCGCAGCAGGCCGAGCTGCCTCGTGCGCTGTGCCACGGTGACCCGGAACGCGTTGAAGATGATGAAGCTGCCGACGAACAGCGCAATCGCGGCGAACACGAGCAGGAAGTTGCGGAACAGGTCCACGAACTGCTTGAACTGGTCGCTGGCCTCCTGAGCGGCGGCCTCTCCGGTGATCGCCTCGAAGCCATCGGGGAGCACGGCCTGGATCCGACGGGCCAACTCGGTGTCCGCGACGCCCGGGTCGCCGGTCACCCCGACGCTGGCGAACCGGCCCTCAGAGTCGAGCACCCGCTGCGCGGTCTCGGTGGTGAAAGCGGTGAGCGTCGCCCCGGCGAGGTTGTTCGCCTCGCCGAACGCCACGATCCCGACCAGCCGGTACTCGTCGGACCCGGCGGCGGTGATGATGCGGACGCGGTCGCCGATGGCGAAGTCCTCGGCGTCGGCGGTGGTGGAGTCGATGACCACGTCCGCGGGCTCGCGGGGGGCCGTGCCGGACACGATGCGCAGCGGGTTGAGCTGCGGGTCGTCGGTCCAGCCGAAGCCGAGGGCGGGCGGGCCGCTCAGGCCCGCCGGCTCGCCGTCGGAGCCGATGATCTGGGCGATCCCGAAGACCTGACCGACGGCCGTCGCGACGCCCTCGACAGCTGCGATGCGCGGCACGAGTTCCGCGGGTACCGGCTGGCGGTCGGCCTCGGATACCGTCGCGACGCCCTGAACCTGAACCGCCACGCCCTCGTTGGCGGTCGCGAAAACGTTGTCGAAGGCGCGGTTGACCGTGTCGCCGAGGACGAAGGCCCCCACGACGAAGCTGACGCCGAGCACGACCGTGAGCGAGGTCAGAACCAGCCGCAGCTTGTTCGACAGCAGGTTCCGCGTCGCGTGGCGGAGGATCACTGCGCCCCCGTCGCCGCGGCGAGCGTCTCCCCGGCGGTCGCCGGCGGGGGGGTCGGCCCGCCGCCGGGACCTGGCCGTTCCGATCGGCCGTCCACGAATCCTCCTCGCCGGTCGCGGCAGTGACGCGTTCGTCGGGGGTCGAGGCTACCCCGGCCCCGGCGCGCGGCAAAGAGCCCTCGACGTGGGAGCCGGCGCCCCGTTGCCCGTACCCGCCGCGATGCGCGACACTCACAGCACACGGCCGCACCCGAGAGGAGGCTCACATGCGCCCCACCGAGTCGTTCCGGCGCGAACACGAGCACCTGGCCCCGCACATCGATCACATCCGGGCGGCGGCCCGGGAACTCCCTCGCCTCCCGATCACCGAGCGGGCGGAACTGATCGGCGGCGTCATGGACTTCCTGCGCGGCTCGCTGATGCGGCACGCGGAGGCCGAGGAGGCGGTCCTCTACCCCGAGTGGAACCGCCTGGTCGGCTTCGAGCAGGCCTCCGCGTCGCTGATCCACGACCACCGGGCGATCGTGGCTCATATCGAGCGGCTGGGGCGCGCGGACATCGAGGACGCCGACCTGCTGCAGGAACTGCTCTACGGACTCCACGCCCTCATCAGCGTCCACCTCACCGCGGAGGAGGACATCATGCTTCCGGCGTTCGAGGCCGCGCCCGCCGAGGTCGCCCGGGCGGCGATGCGTCACCTGGGGACCCTGGAGGGCCACCCGCCCGAATAGCCAGGTGACCGCATGCGGGCTCCGGGGATAGGCTCGTACCCCTTCCGTACGAGGAGAGGCACCATGGGTACCATGCCCCGCAGGTGCCGGCGCGTGTGGAGCGCCGGCGTGATCGCCGCGGCGATCGCGGCCGTCGCGCCCGCGTCCGCGACAGCCGCCGATTTCACGGTCACGACGTTCGCCGACCCGCCGCCCGGCGCCTGTGCTCCGGCCGACTGCAGCCTGCGCGAGGCGGTCATCGCCGCGAACGCCGCAGCCGGCCCCGACCGGATCGTCCTCGGCGCCGGTAGCTACAGCCTGACCATCGCAGGCGCCGGCGACGACGCCGCGGGCACCGGCGATCTCGATGTCACCCTCGACCGGGTCTCTGTCGTCGGCGCGGGCGCGGGCGCCACGACGATCACCGCCCAGGGCCTGAGTGACCGCGTGTTCGACGTCCTCGCCGGCGGTCAGCTCGTCGTCGGAGGCGCGACCGTGCGCGGGGGGCAGGTCACCGGCGAGGGCGGTGGGGTGCGCACCGCAGGCACGCTGATCGTCAGAGACGCCGCAATCCGGGAGAACCGGTCGAGCGGTGCCGGATCCGGGGTGTTCGCCGCCGCGGGCCATGTCGACATCAGCGACAGCGTCATCGACGCGAATACGTCCGGCGGCGACGCCGCCCTGCACGCCGAGGGCGGCACGACCACGACCCTCACCCGCGTCGATGTGACGGGCAACAAGCCGACCGGCAGCGGCACCGGCGGCATCGAGAACTCGGGGACGATGACCCTCACCGAGGTCAACGTGTCGGGCAACACAGCGGGCACGAACTCCGGTGGCGGGGGGATCCGCAACCAGTCCGGGGCCCTCGCGATCACGCGCTCCACGATCAGCGGCAATCGCGCACCCACCAGTGACAGCGGCGCGCTGTTCGCGCCCGCCGGCGTGGTCACCATGCGCTCGGTGACGATCAGCGGCAACGAGGCGGCGTCCAACGGTGGCGCCGTCCGGACTCAGGGCACCGCCCTTGTCCATCTGGACGCCGTGACAATCGCCGGCAACACGTCCCCGGGGGCGTCGGTCATCGCCTTCGGCGACTCGCGGATCTACGTGCGCGGGAGCGTCATCGGCGACAACAGCGCGACCCAATGCCAGGGCGACGGGATCGTCTCCCTCGGCGGCAACGTCGCCGAGGGCGGCACCTGCGCGACCCTCACCGGCGCGGGCGACATCCTCGGACCCGACCCCCGCCTCGGCCCGCTGGCCGGCAACGGTGGCCGCACGCTCACCCACGCCCTGCTCGCCGGCAGCCCGGCCCTGGACGCCGCCGGGGCGGGGTGCGCGAGCGTGGATCAGCGCGGCATCGCGCGCCCGCTCGGCGCCGCCTGCGACGCCGGCGCGGTGGAGGCGCGGCCGGATCTGCAGGCGAGCTTCACCGGGGGCCCGCCGGACTTCGCACCGGGGACCCCGGCGCAGCTGACGGTCAGGGTCACCAACGCCGGGACCGGCGGGGCGGGCGGCGCCGGCCTCACCTTGAGGGCAGCGGGCCTCGAGTTGCTCTCGGCGACCCCGTCGCAGGGCACCTGCGCGACGGCCGGCACATGCGCGCTCGGCCTGATCCCCCCCGGCGGGGAGGCGACGGTCACGGTCACCGCTCGCGCGGCTGCGCCGGGTGCCGCCTCCCTCAGCGCGAACGCAACGACGATGGCCGATCGGCAGCCCGGCGACAACGCCGCGAGCGCGGCCGTCGCCGTCGTCGCCCCCCCACCGCCGGTGACCCCGGCGCCCGTCACCCCGGCGCCGGCCGCGCGGCCGGCCGTGCTCGCGCTGCCGCGGCTCACCGGGTCGCCGCGCGTCGGCCGGAAGCTGCGCTGCGTCGGCGCCCGCTTCTCCGGCGCCCGCTCGCGATCGATCACCTGGCTGCGCGGCAGCCGGCGCATCGCGCGCCAGACCCGCGTCGCATACCGCCTGCGGCGCGCCGACCGCGGCAAGGTGGTCGCCTGCGCCGTCAGGGCAAAGGGCCCGGGGGGCGCCGTGCGCGTCGTCTCGCTGGGGGTGTTCGTGCGGCGCTGACGCGCCGCGCGCCCGACAGAGGCCGGGGGAAAGGCACCGGACCGGATGGCAGCCGGCCCGGTACCCGGCCTCGTCGGGGCGGGATCCTCAGCTGAGGTACTTGGAGGTGTCCAGCCCGTGCTCCTCCATGATGCGCGAGAAGGTCTCGCGCATCTCCTCCGGGTACTCGGGCAGGCCACCCTCCTCGACCTTACGCGCCGCGTGCTCGCGGATGCGCGGGCCGAAGTCCCAGTCGTCGTCGTTCATCAGCCGCTCGATCTCCCGCGCGGGCCACGACACCGTGCCCGGGTCGCGGCTGAAGCGCTCGGCCAGCTGATCGAGTTCGTCCATCCGGCCCGGCAGGGGCGCCTGCTCCTGGATCATCCCCTTCGCGCGCAGGAGGTCGTCGACCTCGGGGTCGGGGAGGTAGGGGTTGCCGAACTCCCCCTTGTGGAACAGCTTCTCGAACTTGAGGCGGGGGCGCTGCCCGCCGGCCTTGCGGTCCTCGAGCGGGTACCCCAGCACGTGGGCCCACGTGAACTTGTAGTGCTTGGGCAGGCCGAAGACGCCCTCGACGCCGCCGGGCTTGCGCCCGAACGCGATCAGGCTCTGGCCGAGGCCGAGAGCGTTCGCGCACATCATCCCCTGCGACACCGCCAGACCGGTCTCGAACCGCAGCAGCTGGTCGGTGCGCTCCACGGGGAAGCTCATCAGGCGCGGAATGGTCTGGGTCATCGAGAACTCGTAGTTCCACCCGTGGTACTTGGTCAGCGCGCCGGACAGCGAGAGCGTCGACAGCCCGTCGTTGGCCCGCCCGTACCACGCGTTCAGGTTCGTCAACCAGAAGATGATGTGGGAGCTCTGGTTGATCATCTGGACGTTGAAGCCGGAGCAGCACTCCTCGATGTCGTCCCACAGGTCGCAGTCGTCGCGGTTGACGACGATCGCCTCGGTCGCGTTGATGTTCCCCTGACACGACGCCAAGCGGGCGGCCTGCAGGACCGCCTGGATCTTCCACTCCTCGACCTTCCGATTCGGGTCGTAGTACCTGATCGTCCGGCGATCACCGATCGCCTGGAGGACGGGGATGTCGGGGATCTCGTCGGGCGAGGCGGGGATGGCGCCGGACGCTGGGGATGACGTGCTCACGGGAATCTCCTCGGGTGCGCGGTGAGATCGGCGCCCGGGGCTGATCCAGGGGGGAAACGATCCCGAGCGCCGACCATAAACACGATTGCTTTAGCGCGTTTCGTGTTTCGCCCTCACGCTAACCTGCTATCCAAGTCATGTCAATATCAGCGCATCACCCCTCCCGGGCACCGGAAACGCGTGCCGGCGGGATACGCTCGAGACCCGCGACAACGGCGGTCCCGGCCGGGCCCCGGTGAGGCTCTAGACGATCTCGCGCCCGTGCGCGAGCACGGAGAGCAGTTCTCCGATGGAGTGACCGCCCTCGAGTGGGTGCCGCAGCGGCATGTCCCCATGCAGCGTGTACCGGTTGCGGCGGCCGGTGCGCTCGCGCTCCAGGTAACCCGCCTCTTCGAGTTCGGCGACGATGCGCTGAGCCGCTCGCTCGGTGATACCGACCGCGTCTGCGACATCGCGGATCAGAGCATCCGGACCCCTGCCGAGACAGACCATCACGTGAGCATGATTGGTCAGGAAGGTCCAGGTGGACACCCCCCGAGGGTACCTCGCCGCGCACCATGAGACAAGACGCGCGTGACAGGCATTTGAAGTCGCTCTCCGGGCAGCCCCGAACACGCCGCTGACGTCCCCGATGATCCCGGCCTTCGCGCTCGGCGCGTTGGCCACGGTCGCCGGCAGCGACCTGCGCCTCCCCGCGGCCGTGACGACCGTGCTCTCCTACCACCTGCTCTTCGCCATCGGGCTGATCGCGGGCCCGACGGGACCGCCGCGGTCGACCCGCTCTTCCGTGACCTCTTCCTCGGCGCCCCGATGCTCTTCCTGCTCGACCTCGGGGTCGCGGCGGCACGGCGCTGCCGCGACCTGGTCGGCATCGGCCCGAGGCATCCCTCACCGCGAGCCTCGGGATCACGTTCCCGATCAACCTCGTGGTCGGCATCCCCTGTTCCACGCCATGGCGGCCGCCGTGGGCGGCTAGGGGGCCCTCAGGCGATCGTCTGCAGCAGCAGCAGCGCCGCGTAGCCCAGGGCGTAGGTCCCGGTGAGGCCGTAGACAACCGCGGGGCTGATGTCGCGCACCCGGAAGCCGGTGGTCCGCAGGAAGACGAGTTTCACCAGGTCGCCGGCGAGCATCAGGCCGGCGAACGCCACCAGGTGTCCGGCGAGGTCGCCATCACGCGCGAGCGCGACCGTCATGCACCAGTGGCCGAGGTTCATCGCGAGGACGAACACGACGCCGATGATCTCGCGGTCGGCGATGCGGTCGGCGATGGCGGCGACCAGGCCCACCGAGAGCAGACCCAGGACGATCACCTGGGCGAGCCGCGCGCCCGACGGGCCGTCGGCCGACTCCCCGAGCGTCGCGAGGAGGGCGGCGACGCCGACCGCGACGCCGCCCAGCTTCAGGACCGTCTCGATCCATCCGAGCGGCCCCCAGTCGGCGACGCGCCATCGGCGCAGGCTCCCTTGCGCAGGCGTTCCGGGGTCGTTGATCTCGGCCATCCCGGCCACGCTATCCGACGGCCCGGGAGAGCGCGTCGATGCACCGCCAGAAGTCTGAAGGCGATCCCCCTTTCGCGGCGTGGCGCGGGCATGTGCACTGGGACTATGGTGTGCCGGCAGGCGCGGCGGGCAGACGCGCCGACCAAACCCGGGAGGCACGATGAGCGACGATGTGGAGCTTGGCCCGATCGATCTGGTGGTGATCGGATACCCCAAGGGGGCACCGATGACCGGCGAGGGCGCTTCAATCATGGTGGATCTCGTCCAGAGGGGCATCATCCGCGTGCTCGATGCCACCATCGTGGTCAAGGAGGAGGACGGCACCTTCACCGGCCTTTCCGTGACCGACATGGACCAGGACCGCGCGGGCGACTTCGTCATCTTCGAGGGAGCGACCACCGGGCTGATCGGCGACGAGGACCTGGCGATGGTCGCCGAGTTGATGGAGCCCGGCGACGCCGCCGCGGCGATCCTCTACGAGAACCGCTGGGCGGCCCCCTTCGCCTCCGCGGTGCGCCGCTCCGGCGGCCGCCTGATCATGAGCGAGCGCATCGGGGCGCAGGATCTGATGGACGCCATCGAGATGCTCGGCGACTGACACAGACTCGACACAGGAGACAGATATGGGACTGATTCGTGGAGTCGCCCGCACCGCCGTCGTCGCGGGCACCGCGACCGCGGTGTCGAACCGCGTGAGCCGCCGCCAGGCCGGGAAGTGGGCCGAGCAGGACCAGGCCGCCTACGACCAGCAGATGGCCGCGCAGCAGGCCGCGGCGCCGCCCCCGGCCCCCGCCGCGGGCGAGCCGGACTACATGGAGGAGCTGCAGCAACTCGCGAAGCTGCGCGACTCGGGCATCCTCACCAACGAGGAGTTCGAGGCCAAGAAGCGCCAGCTGCTCGGCATCTGAACCACCGCGAGCCGCCCGTCACCCCGCGCCCGTCACCGGGCGTGGGGTGAGGTAGGGCGTTCAGCCCAGCGGCGCGTAGAAGGTCACGGTGCCGCTGACCTCGTTGGAGACGATCACCATCGGCTCCTTGGTGGGGTTCTTCCCCGCGGCGACAAAGCGGATGATCTCCGGGCCGCTGTCGGGGCCGACCGCGGGGTTCGCGGGGGGCACCGTGAAGGGGTACGTGCGGTTGTTCGCCCACTGGATGATGCGCGAGTCGGCCGGGGTGCTGACATCGAGCACCATCATGCCGCCCATGCGCTCGAGGCCGACGAACGCGTAGGTGCGCCCCCTGATCGTGCCGACGGCCACGGCCTCCGGCTCCGGCCCCTTCGCGTCGCTGCGGGTGTCGAAGGTGTCCTCGTCGTTGTCGCTGTTGAAGAAGGCCGGCTGCTCGGTCGCGACCCGCCGCTCGAAGCCGTCGGCGCTGTCCCAGACACGCTCGCCGTCGGGACGAAGGATCGTCGCGGAGCGCGAGCCGAATGAGTGGAGGGCCTCGTACTCCCCGTCGCCCGCGAGGCCGTCGGTGACCGACACCGTGAGACGCCCGAGGTTCGCCTCCTGCTGGAGGACGGCCGCGTCCGGGAACGCGGTCGGGTCCAGGGTGAGGTCCTTGACGCGGTCCTCGTCCTCGAAGCCGTCGTACTCGCGCCCGTCGCCCTCGTTGGCGGTGATGATGTAGTCCTCGCCCTTCACACGGAAGGCGGCGATCGCGTCGGGCATCGGCATGCCGAACACCGGCCAGTTCGCGATGTTGATCGCCCCGTCGTCATCGCTGGCGTCGATGCCGCTGCCCGGCTTCGAGTGGTCGATGAGGCCCATCGAGACGATGCGCTTCACGCGCGCCCGCGCGATGTCGATGACGGCGATCGCGTTGGCCTCCTGCAGCGAGACGTACGCGGTGCG
>JBKHVQ010000286.1:0-13107 GCA_046569985.1 Thermoleophilia bacterium
GTTGGCGATGAGAAGGACCGCGGTGCGGACCAGGAGGCGGATCATGTCGTCCCCTCTCGTGGGCGGGTGGCTTCGGGTTGGGTGGCGGGCGGGAACTCGTCGAGGGTGCGACGGCGCAGCACCTCGACGCCGGCGATGACGCCGGCCGCGAGGACCAGGGTGCCCCAGACCCCGCGCCCCGTGCCGAGCGGCGACCAGGCGAGCAGGAGGGCGATGACCCCGATGACCACGCCGTGGACGGGCCAGGGGTTCACGACCCGTGGCGCCATCACCCGGCGCGCGCCGGTGGCGTAGCGCGACGGGCCTGCGAGCCACGCGCCGACGGCGGCCACCACGCCGATGACCATCAGCCCGACGGCGAGGTCACTGAGCAGGGAGGTGCTGATCAGCCAGGCATGGTCGGCAGACGGCCTCACCGTTGGGTTGGTCACCAGTTCCTCGATGAGCGCGTCGCCGGTGATGCGCCGGATCGCCAGCAGGATGATGCCCACCAGCACCAGCCCGGCGCCTGTCGCCAGCAGCAGCGTCCTGCGGCGGCCCACCCCGAGCCAGAGCGCACCGGCGATGAGCGCGATCACCACGAGGACAGCGAACACCGACAGCACCCGGATCAGTCGCACCGCGTCCTGCGCGGTCGCCAGCTGGTCGGAGCTCATCACGGTGATCTTGCCGGCGTCCGGGTTGCGGGGATTCTCGATGCCCAGACGGTCGCGAACGCGCTGCACGAGCGGGGTGAGGTCCAGGACCACGTCGCCGTCGGTGCTCTCGAGCGCCCCGGAGTCCTTCTCCTCCAGGATCGCCACCAGGCGCGTGTGGGCGCGGCGGTTCGCCTCCTCCCACAGCGTCTGGAAAGCGGGCGTGGCCAGAAGACGATCGGTGGTGCGGCGCGCGATGTCCTCGAGGCCCGCCGCGATGGGGGCGGCCAGGGGAGCCAGCTGCTCGGGCAGGCGCGCCTGGAACTCGGGAAGGCGCTCGCCGGTGAACACCTGGTTCACGATGTAGGTGGAGATCGCCGCGCGGGTCTCGTCGTCCTCGAGCAGCTCGACGCTGGTCTCGGTCCAGGCGTCGGTGTCGAGCGCCTGGCGCTCGACCCAGACCGTCAGGGACGAGACCAGGGCGAGAACGAGGGCGAGCGCCACGAGGATCCACGCGACGCGGGTGCGCCACGGACCCGGGGCGCCGGGCGGGCCCTCCTCGCTGGGGGTGTCCGGCGCGGGCGGACCGGGGGAGTCGCTCCTGCCGGGGCCTGCGCCGGACACCGCCACCTCCCTAGGAGCCCAGCGCCTGGCGCTTGAGCTGCTCGAACTCCACGGTCGTGATCGTGCCGTCGTCGAGGAGCTTCTTCGCCGAGGCGATCTGGTCGGCGGGGGTCGTGGATGCCCCGACGGCCTCGCGCAGCTGCTCGGTCTGGTCGATCTGACGCTGGATGGCCCGCCCGGCCATGCCGTCACCGCGCGTGAAGACGTAGATCAGCATTCCTATCAGCGGCAGGATCAGCAGCACGATCAGCCATACCGTCTTCATCGCGGCGGAAAGATCCTTGCTCCGGAACACGTCGATCACGACGTTGAAGAAGATCAGCAGCACGGAGATCCAGATGAAGACCAGGAAGGTCGTCCACAGGAACTCCCAGAAACTCCAGTCGCCCATTCCCGCACCCTTCGTATCGTTGTGGTCCCTCGCGCTCACATTCGTGCGCGAGGGACCTCAGAGGTGTCCGCCGCCCGACGACCGAACAAGGGTCGATGGCGCCGGTGGTGCGAGCCTACGGGCGGGCGTGGCGCAGCGCGACTAGCCGAGCGGGGGGGCGATGCGCTCCCGCATCTCCTGCATATCGCCAATTTCGTTCGATTGGGCCGCGACGATCTCCCTCGCGAGCTGGGCGAGCTCGTCCCGCGGCTCGCCGGCGAGGAGCATGTCGGCCATCAGGATGGCGCCGGCGTGGTGCGGGATCATCAGGCGCAGGAACTCGCGGTCGGGGTCGTCGGCGCTCTCGATGGTGGTGTGGTCCATCGACATCCCCATCATCGCCATCGCACCCGACATGGGCATGACCGGCGGCTCCTCGCCGAACCACTCCAGGTACCAGTTGCGCATCTGGGCGATCTCCTTGCGCTGCTCGTCGACGATCGTCCGGGCGAGGCGGCGCACCTGCGGGTCATCGCCGTTCTCGAGCTCGGCGCGCCCCATGTCGAGGGCCATCTCGTGATGGGGGATCATCATCGCGATGAAGGCCTGCTCATCGAGCGTCATGCCGTGGTCGCCCATGCTCATGCCGGGCATGGCCCCCATCTGCATGCTCCGACCGGACCAGGAGTCGTCCGAGCCGCCGTGGTGCCCGCCGTGTGAGATGGACGGCATGTCGCCCATCCACGACGAGCCGCCCATGTGGTCGTCACCGGTCTGGGCGACGGCGAAGCCCACCGCCCCCGCCACCAGGGCGATCGCCACGGCGGCCGCGGCGATCAGGCCCTTCGTTTTTGTTGTCACATCGATCTCCTCTACGTGTTCAGCGGTCGTGGAGCGCCCGCGCCGGGCGCGGCCCACTCACCGCAGCAGCACGCAGAGTCGTGTGAGATCCGGTGGTCGAGGTGGCGGACGTGGCGGCACCACGAGCGGCGCGGCGCCGTGGCCGGACAGAACGCGGCCGAGGAGGGCCCGCAGGAACACGACGGCGCCGGTCACGCGGAGAAGCGCGAGTCCCACGACGCCGATGCCGAGGCAGATCGCGAGCAGTCCCGCCGCGCCGGTGTCGCCGCCGTCCTCGTGGTGGCAGTCCTGGCAGGAACCATGCGCGCCGTGACCGGTCGCGCCGGGCAGCGGCGGGGCGGCGCCATGATGCGCCAGCACCGCCAGCGCGATCACCAGCACCAGCGCGACGCGCGCGAGGAGCGGACGCGACAGGATGTGGCCGGCATCACCCGGCGGGCGTGACGAGGATGTCCGTGCGGTTCCGATGACCCGATGATGCCGCGGCCCGGCGGAGTGTCAAGCGCCGCTCAGGGCCGACTGCAGTTCACGCTGCTCCTCGGCCGCCGCGTACTCCATGTCGAGCAGGCTGTCGCGGATCGAGAGTTCCGCGGTGCGCGCCAGGTCGACCTCGAAGGGCGTCACGGGCGCGCCGGCCTCGTCGGTGATCACCCGCACCAGCGGGCGCGAGCCCGCCCCCGGCGTGTTCCTGGCCACGATCGCCTTCCGCCCGTCGCTCAGCAGCACCGTCACGCCCTCCGCGTACGGGACGACGGTCTCGGCGAAGATCCTCACGAGATCGCGCGCGAACGCCTGGTTCGCCATGCCGACGATCATCTCCCAGGCGACATGCGCCGGACGGCGGGTGCTGTACACGCGGGTGCTGGACACCGCGTCGTACACGTCGACGATGCCCGCTATCTGGGCATGGATGTGGATCTGGTCGCCGCGCTGCCCGTACGGGTAGCCCGATCCGTCATAGCGCTCGTGGTGGCCGAGGATCACCACCTTGCTGGAGGCCGGCAGGACCTCGCCGTCGATCATCTGCACCCCGGCGACGGGGTGCTCGCGCACGATCGCCATCTCCTCGTCGGTCAGCGGGCCCGGCTTGTGGAGGATCTCGACCGGCACGATCATCTTCCCGATGTCGTGGAGGAGCAGCCCCATCCCGAGGTAGGTGAGGCGCTGGTCGATCGAGTCGTGCCGCTCGCGGCCCTTCCAGTCGTTCCACCCCATCCGCCGCAGGACGGCGTCGCCGACCGCCAGCCCGAGCGTCATCACGTTGACGGAGTGCTCGAGCGTGTAGTGGTCGAAGCCGTTGAGCCCGGCGAGCGACGACGCGAGCCCACCGGAGCTGCGGATCGCGGCGATCACCTTGGGCACCATCGCCTGAAGGCGCACCAGTTCCTCGGAACTGATGCGCGCGCCCGGGCCGTGACGCGTCGCGACGTCGAAGACGACGCTCACCTCATGGAGGACCTCCTCGCGCACCTCCGGCGGCAGCACGGCCTGGGGCGTGATGCCCTCGGAGGCCGCGTCCTCGATGTAGACGGCACCGACCCCGGCCCGCTCCAGCGCCGCCGGCATGCTCTCGCCGATCACCACTCCCTCGGCGAGCAGGGGGTAGCGGTGGCCTCCCGACTGCGAGAACACGGGCTTGGCCAGGCGCATGCCCGGCACCAGGCGAGCGACCGACACGATCCGCAAAGGAGGTGATCCCCTCTCGTGAGTCCGAGGACGGGTGGGGCCGCACGGGGGTCCGCGCGGGTGCCGCCGTAATCGGCAGCGGCCGTGGCCAAAATGAGTGGACGGACATGCGGGCCCCGGTTCGCTGTAGAAAGGACCCATGCCGCCCGCACCCGTTCCCCCAGCCATCGCCGAGTTCCTCGAGCAGCCGAACCTCTGCGTGATGGCCGTCCTCCGCCCAGACGGATCGCCCCACACCACGGCCATCTGGTACCGCTGGCTCGGTGATGACCGGGTCCTCGTCAACATGGACGACCAGCGCCCCCGCCTGAAGTGGATGCGCCGCGACGGCCGCGTCGCGTTCACGTGCATCGACCCGGCGACCTTCTACCGGCAGGTCAGCCTGATCGGCGTGGTGGAAGAGATCTACGAGGACGAGGAGCGCGCCGACATCCACGGGCTCGCCGAGCACTACACGGGCAGGCCGTACCCGCGCACCAAGTACCCGCGCGTCTCGATCCACATCCGGGTGGATCGCTGGCACGGCTGGGACCGCGACCCCAGCGAGCCCTCGCGACCCGACCGCCCCCGCCTGCCCGTCTGAGTACCGGCCGGGGGCAGGCGGGCGTGGGTGTGGCCCGCGCCACCCGCCGCGGCGCCCGGCGAGGAGGACTCGGGCTTGTGCGGCCGGGCGAGAGAGGCGCGCGTCCGCCTCGGCGGTCTCCCGCTCGTCGGGGACGGGTGGCCGGCCCGGCCAGTAGCCCGCGTTCCCGAAGACGGTGACCAGGGACGGGACCAGCAGGGTGCGGACGATGAAGGCGTCCAGCAGCGCGCCGACGCTCATCACGAAAGCGAACTGGCGCATCGCTTCGACGGGGACCAGCGCCAGCAGCCCGAAGCTCCCGGCCAGCACGATCCCTGCGACGGCGATCGGGCGCGAGCCGATCGGGATCGCCCGCCGGACCCCCTCCTGCACCCCGTGCGAGCGCGCCGCCCTCCAGATGTGGCCCACAAGGTAGATGTTGTAGTCGGACCCGAGGGCCAGCAGCAGCACCGCCGCAGCGAACGGCACGTAGTAGACGAGCTGCCCCTGCCCGAGCCGGTCCTGGAACACCACGACGGTGAGCCCGAGGGTGGCGCCCACGCTCATCACGTTGGCGAGCAGCAGGTAGAGCGGCGCCACGACGGCGCGCAGGAACAGGATCAGCAGCAGCAGGTTGACGGCCAGCGCGACCAGGCCCACCCGGAGCAGCTCCTGGCCGATCGCCTCGACGGCGGCCTGCGCGATCGACGTGTCACCCGCGAAGGAGGCCGTCGCGTCGGGCAGCCCGGCCGCCCGCAGCATTCCGGGCACGGCGTCCTGGATCTCTTCGTGGGCGGCGATCGCCTCGTGCTCGGTCGGCTCCTCCTCCATCACGAGCAGGAAGCGCGCCGCGCCGGGTGCGACGAAGACATCCTCCAGCGCGGCTGCGGCGGGATCGCCGGGCCCGATGACGCCCTTAAGCTCGGGGCGCGCCCGCAGCATCCCGCCGACGCGTTCGAGCGCCTCCTGATCGCGGGCCCCGGCGCCCTCGATCAGCAGTTCGGTGGGCGCCCGGTACCCGGGGCCGAACGCCGCATCAACATCGTCGGCGGCGCGGGAGATGCCCGAATCGAGTCCCAGACCGAGGCGCAGGTCCTTCAGCTGCAGGGTGGCGGCGCCCAGGCCCGCCAGGACGACGAGAGCGGTCGCGGCGGCGACGGGGCGCGTCGACAGCAGCCGGGCGCCGAGCGGCGCGCGGCGCCGGGCGGCGCCCTCGCCGGCGTAGGGGCGGGCGCGATCGCCCATCCCCCGCGGCCAGAACGCCGCACGACCGAGGAGAGCCAGCAGGGCGGGCAGCAGAGTGACGGAGACCACCACCGCGACGATCGCCGTGAGGGCCAGCGCGGGTGCGAACGCCTGGAAGAAGTCGAGACGCCCAGCGAGCAGCGCGGCGGTGCCCAGCGCGGTGGTCACGCCGGCGGTGAGGACGATGGCGATGTAGTGCGCCCCCGCCGACACGGCCGCGGCCGTGCGCCCGGCGGCATCGGCGCCCTCCTCCCGCAGGCGCTCGCGCGTGCCGAACAGGTAGAAGATCGCGTAGTCGGTGACGACGCCGATGAGCAGGGCCGAGACGATCGGCTCGATGTCCTGGCCGGCCGATATGCCCGTCGTCTCTCCCACCCAGCCGAGCAGGCGCATCGTGATCACCCACGCGATGCCCACGACCCCCAGCACCACCAGGGGCGCCACGAGCGAGCGGAAGACGGTCGCCACCACCAGGACGATGAGGGCGAGGGTCAGGGCGACCACGAGTGGCAGCCACGCCTCGATCGTGTTGAGCTGCTGGTCGCGCGCGGGGGTCGAGCCCGTGACCCCGATGCGCGCCCCCTCCGGCACCGGCGCGGCGGCCGCGTATGTCTCGGCGATCGATACCTGACGGGGGATGCTGGGCGCGTCGGCGATCAGGAGGTAGGTGAGCACGGCGGTGCCGGTCTCCCTGGCGCCGGGGGCGATGCCGGCCTCGTTGGTCAGGGGGATCGCCGCCATGTTCTCGAGCCCGTCGACCTCCCCGCGTGTGACGCGCAGGGCGAAGTCGCCGAGCGCGGCCTGATCCTCCACGGAGATCCCGTCGGGGTCGCGCACGATCACCTGGGTGCGGGCGATCAGCGGATACCCGAAGGCGTCCGTCGCCCGTTCCTCGGCGACGAGGGGCGCGGCATCGTCGGGCAGCGGCAGCCCCAGGTCGCCGGCGCCGCCCATGGCGGGCAGGTGGACGATGGCCGCGGCGGCCGCCGCGATCCAGCCGAGCACGATGACGTGGCGCAGCGCCACGAACACCCCGTTCACCCCGCCGGCGACGGGCCCCACCGCGCGCGCCTCCCTTTCCATTTCAGCCTCCCGGGTCCACCGTGTGCGGGGGTCTCTCCCCGGAAACGCCGGTCTTCACTCCTGCCGGACGCGCTGTAGGGTCACCTCATGGCATCGCGCGACCCGGAGATGGTGGTCTGGGTGAGGGAGTCCCCCTCGCCCCCCTCGTTCATCGTGTGGCTGATCGTCGCGGTCGGCATCAACATGGTCGCGCTGATCGTCGTGGACGGCCTCCTCGACGATGTGCAGATCGAGCGCTGGTGGCCGCTGATCCTCGGCGCCACGGTGCTTGCCCTCGGCAACGCGTTCCTGAAGCCGATCCTGGCGCTGCTGACGCTGCCGCTGATCATCTTCACGTTCGGGCTCGCCTACTTCTTCCTGAACATGGCGATGCTCGGGCTGGCGGAGTGGATCACGCCCGACTTCTCGATCGAGGGCTTCTGGACCTACGTCTGGGCGACGATCATGATCTCGTTCGTGAACATCGTGCTGCAGGCGCTGATCGGCGCGATCTCCGGCACGCGGACGGTGCGGCGGCTCTAGAGCGGCGTGCCGCCGACGGCGAGGCGGGTGCGCCGGCCGGGGAGTTCGACGGGCTGGAAGCCCCAGCGTGAGTCGGTGGGGCGGGGGTCCGTGGCGCGGGTCGAACGGACGGCCCGCACATCGAGCGACATGCGCAGTCCGAGGAAGCGCCCGGGATCGAGCCAGGCGCCACACCCCGAGGACGGCGCGCCGAGCGTACCCGTCGTCGTCGCGCTGCGTACTCCGCCCGGAAGCACCCCGCCGGCAGGTAGACGGCTCCGTAGGGCATCGCGGGGTGCGGGGACTGCAAGTAGGATCGCGCCCATGATGGGCTCCGGGGACACACCGATTCAGACCCCGGCGGCGCTCGCCGCCGCACAGCCCAACATCACGGGCCTCGAGGCGGTCCGAGGCGACGGGGCGTGGATCGAGGCGAGCGACGGCCGCCGCTATCTGGACATGGCGGCCGGCATCGCGACCTGCAACCTCGGCCACAGTCACCCCGCGGTGATGACGGCTGTGCTGGAGCAACTGCACTCGTTGGTCCACCTGGGAGGTGTCTGCGGCCACGCGCCCCAGAGGCTGCTCGCCGAGCGCCTCGCGGAGATCACGCCCTCACGGATCGGCCAGTTCGTGTTCTCGACGACCGGCTCGGAGGCGAATGAAGCCGCGCTGCGCCTGGCGAGGATCTCGACGCGCCGGACCGGCGTCGTCGCGTTCCGCGGCAGTTTCCACGGCCGCACCCAGGGAGCGCTGGCCGCGACGACTTCCAAGGCCGCCTTCCGCCAGAGCGTGGCGACGAGCGACGTGCATGTGGCGCCGTTCCCGCGACCGGATGAACTCGGGGTCTCCGAGGACCAGGCGGCCGACCTCGCCCTGCGGGAACTCGACCTCCTGCATCGCCACCAACTCGCCCCCGCGGAGACGGCCTGTTATGTGATCGAGCCGGTGCAGGGGCACGGCGGCTGCCATCCCGCGGGGCGGCGCTTCCTCGAAGGCCTACGTGAGCGGGCCAGCACGCATGGGGCGCTGCTGGTGTTCGATGAGATCCAGACCGGGTTCGGCCGCACCGGCGCCTGGTTCGCCGCCGACACGTACGGCGTCGAGCCCGACGTGATGACGATGGCCAAGGCGATCGGCGGGGGCTTCCCGCTGTCGGCGGTCGGCGGCCGGCCGGATGTGATGGCGGCACTCGGCCCCGGCGACCACGGGTCGACGTTCGGCGGCAACCCCGTGTCGTGCGCCGCCGCGATCGCGGGAATCGACGCGATGGAGGCGGAAGCGCTCCCGGAGCAGGCTCGTCGCCTCGGCGAGGGCGCCCTCGCCCGGCTCACGCGGCTCGGCGGCCGTCACCCGGAGCTGCGGGTCCGGGGACTCGGCCTCATGATCGGGATTGAGGTCGTCGACCGCACGACGCGCGCGCCACTGGCGTCGGTGGCAGCGGCGATACAGCGGGCCGCGATCGGCGAGGGGGTGATCCTGATCACCTCCGGCCCGGAGGGAAACGTCATCAGAGTCCTGCCGCCGCTCGTCATCACGGACCTCGAACTCCGGCACGGGCTGGATGTGCTGGAGAGGGCGGCCATCGCGGCCCTCGCTCCGGCGACGACGCGGTCAGCGGCCGGCGAGTAGCTCCATGTAGAGGTCGCGGGTCTCGGGATCGGGGTCCTGTCCGCGCTGTTGACGCACCGCGGAACGGCAGGCGTGGTATTGCCGCAGAGCCAGGGCGATGTGACCCGCGGCGGAGTGACAGCGCATGACTCCTCGATGCCACGATTCCTGGTCCGGCTCGGCTTCGCACAGCGCGAGGTAGTGCCCGAGGGCCTCCTGATGGCGGCCCCGCCGAAGCAGGCAGTCGGCGAGTCGTCCACGGAGAGCACCGAGGGCGGCGGCGCACGCCGCGTCGAGTTCCCCCGCCCACGCAGCCCCGGGCCATTCGGGGAACAGCGGCGCGGAGAAGTCGGCCAACATCGTGTCGAGCGCCTCCGGGGAGCAGTCGTCAGCGACGGCGCCGGCGGCGGCGTCGAGCAGGCGAAGGACATCCCACTCGGCGCCGTCGCCGAGCACCATGGCCACGCTCCCGCCGTCACGCGAGACGCGGCCGACGCCGAGGGCAAGCTCGATGGCATCGAGTGCCTCGTCGAGAGCCTGCCCGTCGACCTCGGCGACGGACTCGCAGGCGGCCCAGGCGGCGAGGGTCTCATGCGGCACCGGCCCGCGGGCGGCGAGCAGCGCGGCCAGTGCTCGGCGACCGTGTTCGCCTCCGAGTTCGGCGTCACCGAGCACCCGCCCGTCACGGATCACGCTGAAGCGGCCGAAGCTGGTGATCACGAGCGCGCGGGCACGGTCGCTCCCGGCCGAGGTGACGCGCTCGGCAAGCTCGTCCCGGGAGCGGACGCCGAGTTTGCGGTAGATCCGAGCGAGGTGCGCCTCCACGGTCTTCGCCGACACGAACAACTGGGCCCCGGCCTCGTCTCCGGTCGCGCCGGAGGCCGCGACCTGGGCGACCCGAAGCTCTCGGGGCGTGAGTCGCCGGGAGACGTCGACGGGCCGCCGCGCCGCCGCGCCGCCGATACCCTCCAGGTCCCGGTGAGCGGTTTCGACCCACGGCTCGGCGCCGAGCCGCTGGAAGGTGGCGAGGGCGTGCCGCAAGCGCGGGGCGGCCTCGTCCGCTCGTCCCGCGGCACGCAGCACCTCACCGAAGACGAGCAGGGTCCGGGCGCGCTCGAACGGTCGGTCCACAAGCGCATGCAGGCGCAGGGCTTCCTCGAACGCGCCGGTATCCCCGCTGGTCAGCAGGCCACGGCATCTCTCCGCGATCGCCTGCGCGCCGATGCGCTCCGTGCGGCGGGCCAGAGCGCCGAAATCGTCAAGCAGCGTCCGGCCGTCGTCGACTCGACCCGATTTGGCGTACGCCTCGATCAGGTCGCCGGCGGCGAGGACGACGCCGGGCTCGCGGATCCCACCGCGCCGGAAGGAGCGCACCAACTTCTCGAGATGCGGGATCGCCGCCTCCGGTCGTCCCCGGGCGAGTTCGAGGAGCCCCAGGGCGGGGGCGCCCCACGACGCGATCGGGGAGTCGGCGCCCCCGAGTTCGCTCCCGATCCGTGCGGCGTCCTCCGCGGCGGTGCGGCAGGCTGAATCCCCGCCGATGCAGGCTTGGATGCGCGCCTGGCAGGTCAGGGCCAGCCCGCGGGGGTGCGGCTGGGCGAAGTCGGCGGCCAAGGATGCGGCTTCGGTCGTGTCGGCGAGGGCCTGATGGAATTGCCCGAGTCGGAACCACAGCTCCGCCCGAGTGGCGAGCGCCATCGGGAGCGTGCCGGGCGCCTGACTTCTGCCGACCGCCACGGCGTGGTCCAGCAGGACCCCGGCGGCGGCGTACCGCTCGACCCAGGTCTCGATCCAGGCGACCTGCTGCAGCAAGGCAAGGGTGTGAGCCGACGGCGGCATCGACAGAAGTCGCTCCCCGAGGGCCACCAGCGGCTCAACGGCCTCCGGAGCCCGCGCGTCCATCACCCGGGCGAACAGCAGCGCCAGTTCGACTGTGTCGTCGGTGAGCCCCTGATCGGTGATCTGCGCGTATGCGCGCTCGGCGAACTCGACCCCCTGGGAGATGCTCCCCGAGCGGGCGAGGGCGGCGGCGGCCTCCGCGAGCATTCGCGCCGCACGGGTGCGGTCGACCTCGGCGAGGCGGGCCGCCTCCGCCGCGATGGACCGGGCGGTCGCGACCGGGGCCCTCCATGTGTCCATCTCGAACAGCAGCCCCAGGGCGTCGGCGCGCATCAGAGGGTCACCGCTGCTCTCGAGGGCGCGCGTGATCACCTCGCGCGCGTGGTCGGGGCTCCCGGCGAGACGTGCGGCGTCTCCCGAGAGCAGGAGTCGGCGTGCGGCGGCCTCGGGATCCGCGCTCAGAGCGGCCGCGCGGTCGAAGGCGCGCCCGGCAGTGCTCGGGGCCCCCCGCGCCAGCGCATCCTGCCCAGCCATCTCCAGGGCGGCGGCGGCCTCGGCGTCGGGGCCGACCGCGGCGGCGGCGAGGTGCCATGCGCGCTCGGCGGAGCCGGCAGGCAAGGTCGACGCGAGTGCGCCGTGCGCCGTGCGCCGTGCGCGGCTTCCCGCCAGCGCGTACGCGGCGGAGCGCGTCAGCGGGTGCTCGAACTCGACGACGTCGTTGCGGACCTGAAGGACGCCGGCGCACTCCGCTGCGTCGAGTGCATCCAGTGAACTGCCCAGCACCGCCAGAGCCCGATCGACGAGGGCGCACGGCGCGCGGTTCCCGGCGGTCGCGGCGATCAACACGGCGCGGCGCTCCAAGTCGTCCAACGCCGCGAGGCGACGCTCGACACCCACCCGGATCCGGTCCGCGACAGGAAGCGGCAGGAAGACGCTCGCGGGTGAGCTGCCGGGGCGCCCCACTTCGCGGGCCGCTTCGACGATCGCGAGCGGGTTGCCGCCCGTCCCGGCCACCAGCGCCTCAACCTCGTCGGACCCGAGATCCCGGCTCGCCACCGAGCGGGCCAGTTCCGCCGCCTGCTCGGCACCGAGCGGTCGCACCTCCAGTACGGGAAGCCCCTCGATCTGTCCCATCACGTCGTGCTCAGGACGAGAGGAGAGCAGGATGGCCACCCCCTCGTGCAGGAGCCGGCGTGCCGCGAAGAGGATGGCCTGGGCGGATGGGGGGTCGAGCCAGTGCAGGTCATCCACCAGCACGAGGAGCGGCCTGTCGGCCGCCGCGAGCGACAGGATCGCGAGGGTCGCCGCCGAGACGCTGAACCGGTCGGTGGACTCGACGGGCACGAGCGCGAGGGCTCCCTCCAGTGCTCGCGCCTGAGGCTCCGGCAGTCGAGGGATGAGCGACATCAGGGGGCGGACCAACTCGAGAAGACCGGCGAACGCGACCTCGGCCTCGCTCTCGATCCCGCGCGCGCGGAGCACGGTCGGCGGGGGATCGGACTCGGCCGCGATGCGTAACGCATCCCGTACCAGCGTGGTCTTTCCCGCGCCTGCCGGACCGAGCACGACAAGAGCCCCGCTGTCGCCCCCTCGGGCGCGGTCGAGCAGCGCCCCGATTGCCGCGCGCTCGGCGTCTCGTCCCAGCAGCTCGCCGCCGGTCATGTCGAACCCCCGGCGCCGCCAGGTGCCTCCAGGCCAAGCAGGGCGCGCACCTGGGTGTAGGCATCCGCGGCGGGCCCGCCGATCGCGTCGGCCACGCCGCGCAGTCCCTCGTCGGCGAGCACCACGCGCGCCGGCGTCGCGGGGTCCTCGACACCTCTGACGATCGCCGACGCGACCTCATCGGGGGCGATGCCGCCCGCATCACGAATGCCGCGGAGGGTGTCGAGGACCCTCTCGCCGACCGGCGCGTACGCCGACTGGGTTTCTGCCACGGAGCCGCTGACGACGGTGGAGCGAGCGAACTCGGTCCGCACCACACCGGCTTCGATCAGCAGAGTACGAATTCCCGATGGCCCCAATTCGAGTGCGAGCGCGTCGGTGACGGCCGCCAGCGCGAGCTTTGATGCGCTGTACATGCCGAAGAGGGG
>JBKHVQ010000287.1:0-1640 GCA_046569985.1 Thermoleophilia bacterium
CGAGCCGGGCATCTATGGCCACGCCACGCTCGACCAGATCAACGCCGCGCTCAAGGACCGGGCTGCGGCCGCCGGCCACGACCTCGCCGACTTCCAGTCCAACGCCGAGCACGAGCTCGTGGACCGCGTGCAGGCCGCCCGCCGCGACGGCACCGCCTTCATCCTGATCAACCCGGCCGCCTTCACCCACACCTCGGTCGCCCTGCGCGACGCGCTGGCGGCGGTGGCCCTGCCCTTCATCGAAGTGCACCTGTCGAACCCGCACGCGCGCGAGCCGTTCCGGGCCCACAGCTATTTCTCCAGCCTGGCGCTGGGCGTGGTCTGCGGCTTCGGCGCCGACAGCTACGGTTACGCCCTGGAGGCGGCGCTCAAGCGCCTCTCGACGCCCTAGACCCCGGCCGCCCCGCCCGGGGCCGCCCGCCAACGAACCCACCCACTCCAACGACGAGACGAGGCCTTCATGGACCTTCGCAAGATCAAGAAACTCATCGACCTGCTCGAGGAATCCAACCTTTCCGAGATCGAGATCAAGGAAGGCGAGGAATCCGTGCGCCTGGCGCGCCACGCCACCGGCACCTACGTCGCCGCCGCGCCCGCGCCGGTGGCCGTCCACGCCGAGGCCCCGCGCCCGGCGCCGGCCGCCCCCGCCGCCACGATCTCGGCCGAGGCCGTGGGCAAGTCCACCAAGGACATTCCCGAGGGCCACACCGTGCGTTCGCCGATGGTGGGCACCTATTACGAGTCGCCGAGCCCGGACAAGCCGCCGTTCGTGAAGGTGGGCCAGACCGTGAAGCAGGGCGAGACGCTCGGCATCATCGAGGCGATGAAGATGTTCAACCCGATCGAGGCCGAAGTGTCCGGCACCGTGACGGCCGTGCTGGTCAAGAATGGCCAGCCGATCGAATTCGACGAGCCCATGTTCGTCATCAGCTGAAGGCGCTTCCCATGCTCGACAAGATCGTCATCGCCAACCGCGGCGAGATCGCGCTGCGCATCCTGCGCGCCTGCCACGCGCTCGGCATCAAGACCGTGGCCGTGCACTCCACCGTGGACCGCAACCTCAAGCACGTGGCCATGGCCGACGAGTCGGTCTGCATCGGCCCGGCGCCGTCGTCCGAGAGCTACCTCAACATCCCGGCGATCATCGCCGCGGCCGAGGTCACCGACGCCCAGGGCATCCACCCGGGCTACGGCTTCCTGAGCGAGAACGCCGACTTCGCCGAGCGCGTCGAGGCCTCGGGCTTCGTCTTCATCGGCCCGACCGCCGACGTCATCCGCATGATGGGCGACAAGGTCGAAGCCATCCGCGCCATGAAGGAGGCGGGCGTGCCCTGCGTGCGCGGCTCCGGCGGCCCGCTGCCCGACGACAGCGCCGAGTGCATCAGCCACGGCCGCGAGATCGGCTATCCGGTGATCATCAAGGCCGCCGGCGGCGGCGGCGGCCGCGGCATGCGCGTGGTGCACAGCGAAGGCGCGCTGATGACCGCCATCGCCGCGACCAAGCAGGAAGCCAAGGCCGCGTTCGGCAACGACATGGTCTACATGGAGAAGTTCCTGGAGAACCCGCGCCACGTGGAGATCCAGGTGCTGAGCGACGGACAGGGCAACGCCATCCACCTGGGCGAGCGCGACTGCTCGAT
>JBKHVQ010000288.1:0-8393 GCA_046569985.1 Thermoleophilia bacterium
CAACACCGGCGACCCCACCGTGCAGCTCTACCTCGACGGTCGCGGGCGCTTCAAGGACTCGGCGCGGTTGCTGCTCGCGGAGCTCTTCCTCGATGTCATCGCCGGCGTTCTGGCCCGGCGCTCGCTCGAGCGATCGGGACGGCACGGCGACCCGGACGCCTACCACGCCGCGAAGCACGACATCATCCGCCGCCACGGCGCCGAGGTCCACAGGTCGTTCACGTAGGGCTCCGTCGGTCCCATCCGGCACGACCAAGGACACCCCGCCCGGCGCGCGGCGCCGCCCGGCGCGCGGCGCCGCCCGGCGCCCTAGGTTTCGCGTTGCGGCGCGCACCCGGTGCGCCGCCCCCGGAAGAAGGAGCTCTCGCATCATGCGCCTCACCTCCCGAGTGCCCGGCGGGATCGCCGGTCCTCAGATCGTCGGATCCAGCGCCCGCACATCGCGGCGTCGCATCGGCGGCCTGCGCGGCCAGGCGATCTCGTGACGAGCCCCGCCGGAATGGCCCACATGTCCGTCCTCGATGAGACGCTCGAGCCGATCTACCAGCAGGTGCTCGCCCGCAACCCCGGCGAGCTCGAGTTCCACCAGGCGGTACGCGAGGTCTTCGAGTCGCTCGGGCCGGTCGTCGCCAAACACCCCGAGTACCGCGAGGCCGCCATCATCGAGCGGCTCTGCGAGCCGGAGCGGCAGATCATCTTCCGCGTCCCGTGGACCGACGACAACGGCCAGGTGCACATCAACCGCGGTTTCCGGGTGCAGTTCAACAGTGCCCTCGGGCCGTTCAAGGGCGGCATCCGTTTCCACCCGTCGGTCTATCTGGGCATCATCAAGTTCCTCGGGTTCGAGCAGATCTTCAAGAACGCCCTGTCGGGGATGCCGATCGGCGGCGGGAAGGGCGGCGCCGACTTCAACCCGCGCGGCCGCTCCGACGCGGAGGTGATGCGTTTCTGCCAGTCGTTCATGACCGAGCTGGCGCGCCATGTCGGCGAGTACGTCGATGTTCCCGCGGGCGACACCGGCGTCGGTGAGCGCGAGATCGGCTACATGTTCGGTCAATACAAACGCCTGACCAACAACTATGAGTCGGGTGTGCTCACCGGCAAGGGGCTCGGCATCGGCGGAGCGCGCGTGCGCAAGGAGGCGACCGGGTACGGCACGGTCATCTTCGTCGAGGAGATGCTGAAGGCGGCCGGGAGCAGTCTCGACGGCAGGCGCGTCGTGGTGTCCGGTTCGGGGAACGTCGCGATCTACGCGATCGAAAAGGCCACACAGCTCGGCGGCATCTGCGTCGCATGCTCCGACTCGGACGGCATCATCATCGACGAGACCGGCATCGACCTTGACATGATCAAGCAGATCAAGGAGGTCGAGCGCGGCCGACTGCGGGCCTATGCGTCGCGCGTCCGCTCGGCGCGGTACATCGAGGACGGTCCGATCTGGAAGGTGCCGTGCGAGGTCGCGCTGCCGTGCGCGACCCAGAACGAACTGAACCTCAGGGACGCGCAGGCGCTGATCCGCAACGGCTGCAGGGTGGTCGCCGAGGGCGCGAACATGCCCACCACGCCCGAGGCGGTGCGCGCCCTCATGGAGGCGGGGGTGCTGTTCGCTCCCGGCAAGGCGGCCAACGCGGGTGGCGTGGCGACCTCGGCGCTGGAGATGCAGCAGAACGCCTCGCGTGACTCGTGGTCGTTCGAGCATTCGGAGGAGAAGCTCGGCGAGATCATGCGGGCCATCCACGCTCGCTGCGCCGAGACCGCCGACGAGTACGGCATGCCCGGCAACTATGTTGCGGGCGCCAACATCGCCGGCTTCACGCAGGTGGCCGACGCGATGCTGGCGCTCGGTGTGATCTGAGCCAGGGCGGGCGCACCCCGGTGCGCGTCAGCCGGCGGGGGCGCCGCCACGCGCGCCGTCCCCGCCGGGTCGCTCACCCGGGATGCGCACCCGCAACAACGCCCCGCCATCCGGGTGGTTCTCCGCGACGGCGGTGCCCCCGTGGGCCTCGGCGACCTGGCGGACGATCGAGAGGCCCAGACCAGAGCCGGGCATGCCGCGGGCGGCGGCGGCGCGGTAGAAGCGGTCGAAGACATGGGGGAGGTCGGCGGCATCGAAGCCCGGCCCGTGGTCGCGCACGGTCAGTTCCCCCGCGCGCAGGCGCACCTCGACCTCCCCGCCCGGCGGGCTCCACTTGGCGGCGTTGTCGAGCAGGTTCGCCACGAGCCGCCCGAGGCGCTCCGGGGAGCCGCTCACCACCCAGGGCTCCAGGTCCGCCGCGATCGCCAGGCGCGGGGCGATGCGCCGCGCGCGTTCCACCATGCGCCGGGTGATGTCATCGAGTCGCGTCTCCTGGGTGTCGGCCACATCGGCCCTGCGGGCCATGTCGACGAGGTCGCCCACGATCTTCCCCAGCTCGTCGGCCTGCTCGACGAGGTCGGCGAGGATCTCCCGCCGCTGGGCATCGGGCATGTCGACACCACGCTGGAGCACCTCGATGTTGGTGCGCAGGCTCGCCAGCGGCGTGCGCAGCTCGTGGGAGGCGTCCGACACCAGGCGCCGCTGGGCCTCGACCGAGCCCTCCAAGGCGTCGAGGGTCGTGTTGAACGATCGCGCGAGGCGTCCCAGCTCGTCGTCGCCCGTCTCCTGCAGGCGGCGGCTGATGTCGGCGGCGGCGGCGATGTCCTCGGTGCTGGAGGTGAACTGCCGGACGGGGCGCAGGGCCCGCCCCGAGATCGCCCAGCCGAGAAGCGCCGCGAGCACCGCCCCGAGGATCGTGACGACGACCAGGACGGCCCGCAGGTCGTCCAGCAGGGCATCGGCCTCGGCGGTCGGGCGGGCGATCTGCACCGCGACGCCCGGGGCGACCGGCGCCGCGATGACCCGGGCATCGGCACCGGCGACGCGCTCATCGGTGATGCGCGTGCCCGCGCTGCCCGCCGCGACGGCCAGCACCGTCTCGTCCACCGGCAGCCTCGGGCTGCCCGGGGCCTGCAGGGTGTCGCCGTCCACGTCGACGAGCTGGATGTACACGGCGGCGCCGGGGACCTCGCGCACGAGATCCAGGAAGCGGTCCGGGCGTGAGAAGGCCGGCTGGCGGCCACGCGCCGGGCCCCCCGCCGCGGCCGCGGCGGCACGCTCCCGCAGCGAGTTGTCGATGTCGGCCCGCAGCCGCGACTGCACCGCGAGGTAGGCGCTCACCGAGGCGACCGCCACGGTCAGGGCGACCGCGAGTGCGGCCGCCACCGCCAGCCGGCGGCGGAGCGTCGGGTGCCGGAGCGCCTGCATCACTCGGGCCGCAGCGCGTAGCCGACGCCGCGCACGGTCTGGATCAGGCGCGGTTCGCCGCCGGCCTCGATCTTGCGGCGCAGGTACCCCACATAGACACCCAGGGCGTTCGACTCGGGGCCGAAATCGTATCCCCAGATCCGCTCGTGGATGAGGTCGCGCGTGAGCACCTGTCGCGGGTTGCGCATGAAGAGCTCCAGCAGCGCGAACTCGGTGCGCGTCAGGTCGATCGGCCGGGCCCCGCGATGCACCGTGTGCGCGGCGACATCCATGGTGAGGTCCTCCACGCGCAGGCGGCCGTCTTCGTCTCCGGTGCCTGTGCGGCGCAGAAGGGCGCGCAGCCGCGCCAGCAGTTCCTCGAGGGCGAACGGCTTCACCAGGTAGTCGTCGGCGCCGGCGTCGAGACCGGCGACCCGGTCCGACACGGCATCCCGCGCGGTGAGCATGAGAACGGGCACCGCGTTGCCGTCGGCGCGCAGCCGCCGGCATGTCTGCAGGCCGTCGACGCCCGGCATCAGGACATCGAGCACCACAGCGTCGGGCGGGCGCGCCGCCACCGCCGCGAGCGCCTCCGCGCCGTCGGCCGCGAGTCCGACGGCATAGCCCGCCTGCTCGAGCGCGCGCCGCAGGGCGGTGCGCACCGCGGGCTCGTCATCGACAACCAGGATCCTCATCGCGTCTTCCGTCTCGGCGCGGGCCCGGCCACCGGGCGCACCCGCCCATCATCGCGCCGGTCCAGAAGGACCGTCTAGGCGATCACGGCGGGGTGACCTGCGAGAACGACTCGCCGGGACCGGCGGACGCGACCTGGTCGTCGGTCTGCGTCGTCTCGCGGGCGTCTGCGGGCACCTGCCCGTTCTCGTCCGCGTACGCGCTCCGGGTGTAGGTGACCAGCGCATCCCACATGATCCACTCGTCGGCGCCCGCGGCGGCGGCGGCCTCGATCTGGGCGCGCACCTCGTCGGGGCCGTACTCGTAGCCGAGCGAGAAGTCCTGCAGCCACGGAACGACGCGGGCTCCGGTGCCCTCGGTCAGCTCGACGAACTTCCGCGTGGACGCGAGCACCGTCTCGTAGGGCCGGGAGTTGGGGTCGTCGATGTCGAAGCTGCCCGGACCCCAGTGCGACGGGTAGATCATCGGTGCCACGTAGTCGACGACGCGGGCGATGTCGGGCACCGGCTGGGCGATGTCCTCGGGCTGCAACGCTGCGACGCCGAAGAGGGAGGCGCCGATGAAGGCGCCGCTGGGCTCAAGGGCGACGTCGGCCTGACGGAGGAACTCCACGATCTGCGACGAGGCGGTGCCCCTCATCTCGGGGAAGCGCATGGTCTCGATGGGCCCGTCCGGTCGCCGCACGTAGTCGTAGAGGATGTCGTCGACGCCGGCCTCGGCGGCCTCCCTCGCGACGTCCACGTTGTACTTCTGGACCGCCGGGTGGGCGAAGTTGGTGAACCCGCCGTAGCCGGCGTAGGGATTGCCGTCGGGGTCCTGCACGACCTGGTCGCGCATCCCGTTGTCCCAGGCGTACCGAGCGTGTACCGGATCGCGGAACGCGACGACGCGGCCGATCACGCGACCGCCGAGCTCGTGGATCCGGGCGACGGCGTCCGCGAGCTCGTACTCGGGCTGCACGGCGCCGATACGGTTCGCGAAGGGCAGCTTGGAGTCGTAGCCGATGATGCCGGCCTCGTCCTTGAGGTCGAGCTGGATGGTGTTGATCTGGCCGCGGCGCAGCATGTCGAGGACCGGCTCCCGCAGCTCGTCCACCCGCCACGAGATCGCGGTCATGTGCACGGCGCGGGTGGGCTCGAGGGGTGCGCGCGGCACCACGGGCACGCTGGCCCGTACGCTGCGTTCGTTGCCGGCCATGTCGGTGGCGCGCACCAGCACCGGGGCCATCGGCGGCTCGGGCATGGTGTAGCTGAAGCTGCCGTCGGAGGCGACCTCGACCGGCGTGTCCGCGACGGTGACGTACGCCGCCTCGCTGACGCGGCCGCTGATCGTCGCGGGGGCGCCGCGCACGAACGAGGTGGGCGGGTCGAGCACCTCGATGCGCGGGCGGGTCGTGTCGACCGAGAAGCGCCACTCGCGTGTCAGCGGGCTCCACGGGGTGAACGGCCGGTCGATCGAGAAGCGCAGCGTGTGCTCGCCCTCGGTCAGGTCCTCGGGGCGAAAGACCAGTTCGCCATCGGCGATGTGCGCGTCGTTCATCACGTCGGCGCCGTCGTACTCCAGCGTCGCCGTGTCCATCAGGCTCGGCAGGTCGGCCTCGATGCGGAAGATCAGCTCGTCGGCATCGGCCGCGTTGATGACCGCGCCCTGCGCGGGGGCCGTCGTCGTGAGCTGCAGGCCGGCATCGTGCATGCCGTAGCCCGAGGTGAGCCCGAACAGGGCGGCGCCCACCGCCGCGAGGGCCAGGCGCAGGTGACGGCGCCGCCGAGGGGGCGTGCTCCCGTCTTCGGGCTGCGGGGCCTCCCTGCGAGGACCCGGCTGCGGCGCCACCCCGGTGGGGTCGAGCACTGCGGTGCCGGTGTCGGTCGTCGACCGGTTGTCCTCGTCGGCGGTCGGATTCTCCGGCCAACGGTCGTCGGGCATCCGGGCCACACTAGCCGAGGACCGCTGTTTGTCACAACTTGTGGACCGCCCGGGTCGGCCGGCTCAGAAGGTGGAGCGGTCCGGGGAGGGGTGTGATTCGGCGCGATCGATCTGGCCGATGGCGGTCGACCGGTCGGGGTCGGGCGCCGACCACACCAGCCCGGCGAGGGACCACAGCCCCGACAGGACCGCGTCGCCCGCGATGACAGGCCAGCGCCAGAGGAGGGTGTACGCGGCGTACCAGCCGGGCCCCAGTTCCTTCGGCTTCACCGCCTTCGACACGCCCGCGGGGCGTTGCGCGTCGGCTTGCTGCAGCACCAGGTAGGTGGCGCCGGGCGCCCCGTCGACCCTCTGCACCGGAAGGGACTCAGGTGCCGCGGGCTCGCGGTGCTCGCCGCGCAGCCAGCCGATGCCGAACGGGGCGCTGATCGTCAGGCCGCCCAGGATGAGGAGCGCCGTCAGGCGCCCGAAGCCGACATCGACCAGATCGCCGGAGATCCAGTCCACGGCGAGCGCCAGCACGGCGAAACCCAGCATGAACGAGCCTCCGCGCCACGCGGCGCTCTTGGAGGAGGGTCCGGGCGCGAGACGGCGCCCACCGCTCACGGGTTTCCGGTGCTGACGGTGACCGACTCCCTGTTGTCGACGGAGATGCCGCTGCCCGAGGAGTAGACGCAGCCGACCCCGTTGACGCAGAAGGCCCCGCTGACCGTTCCGCTGCTGACCAGCGGGACGGCAATGACGACGATGCCGATGATGACCGCGATGCTTTTCATGATGCGGCACGGTTTCGCCCCGCCGGGCCGCACTCCTGCCACCGACCCGCCGCCGGGGCCGATCGGGTGTCACGCGACGACATCCGGCCCTCCCGGATGTGAGAATGGAGGCATGGAGACCCCCGGGCAGACCCCTCCTCAGCGGCGCCGCGATCCGACCTGGGTCTGGTACGCGCTCGCCGGGGGCGCCCTGCTGGCCATCCTGGCCGCCGAGTTCTCCGGGCTGCTGGACGCGCTGGGCCCGTGACCGCCCCGCGGCGCCGCGCGCCGCGGGGCGGCCGGCCCGGTCAGGCGCCCAGCTCCACGGGGACGCCGACCAGGCTCCCGTACTCCGTCCACGAGCCGTCGTAGTTGCGCACGTTCTCGTAGCCGAGCAACTCGTGCAGGACGAACCAGGTGTGGCTCGATCGCTCGCCGATGCGGCAGTAGGCGATCACGTCGGTGTCGGGCGTGACGCCCTTGCCGCCGTACAGCGCGACGAGTTCCTCGTCCGACTTGAACGTGCCGTCCTCGTTCGCCGCGCCGGCCCACGGCACGTTCGCCGCGCCCGGGATGTGGCCCGGAACCTGCGACTGCTCCTGGGGGAGGTGCGGCGGGGCGAGGACCTCGCCGGAGAACTCGGCGGGGCTGCGCACGTCGACCATCGTCCTGCCGTCCCCGCCGATGTGGGCGAGCACGTCGTCGCGGAACGCCCGCAGCTCGGGGCGGTCGGGGCCGAGCGGGCCCGGGTCGGCGGCGGTGATCGCGGGGACGTCGGTCACGAGCTCGCGGCCCTCCAGCTCCCACTTCTTGCGCCCGCCGTCGACCAGCACGACGCGGTCGAAGCCCCGGTAGCGCAGCACCCAGTACGCGTAGGCCGCGAACCAGTTGTTGTTGCCCCCGTAGAGGACGACGGTGGTGCCGGGCCCCACGCCCGCCCGCCCCAGCAGGGCGGCGACGCCGGCCGCGTCGATGAACTCGCGGCGGGGCACCTGATGGAGGTCGTCGCGCCAGTGCCACCCGACGGCGCCGCGGATGTGGCCCTGGCCGTAGGCCTCGGTGTCCTCGTCGACCTCCACGAAGCGGTAGGATGGGTCGTCCAGGTGATCCTCGACCCACCGGGTGGTCACGAGGACCTGATCGCGTCTGCTCATGCGCTGCCTCACCGACGTCACGGCGCCACCGGGCTGCGGCGCCTGCGATTGCCCCGACTATATATCCAATTACCACTGGTATTTATTGAGTATCGGGTATCCGTCGCGCCGCGGGTGGCCGTGAGGCGCGCCGACAGGGAGGATCGTCCCGGGTGCGGCAGCACGGGCCCCTGCTAGGATCGCCTCGCGATGCGCTCCCGACTCCGTTTCGTCCTCGCCCTCACGCTTGCCGCCGTCCTCGGCGGGTGGCTGCTGTACGTCAGCCTCGGCGGTGCCACCGAGACCTACGTGAGCCCGGCGAGCATCTCCGCGTCGCAGGCAACCGAGGGCGAGGCCTACCGGCTGAACGGGCTGGTCACGGGGGATGTCCCCGATGACGCCGTCGCCCAGGCGCGCAGCGACGCCGGGTACACGTTCGTCGTGGCCGACAAGGAGGACCCAGGATCGACGGTCACCGTGCTGTACCGCGGCACCGTCCCCGACCAGTTCAAGACCGGTCGTGAGATCGTCGTGACCGGCACCATGGAGAACGGGACCTTCGTGGCCAAGCGCGACTCCCTGCTCGCGCTGTGCCCGTCCAAGTTCACCGCGGAAACGAAGATCCCC
>JBKHVQ010000289.1:0-3354 GCA_046569985.1 Thermoleophilia bacterium
CGGGCCGGGCCGGGCCCGGGACGCGGGGGACCACCGGGGCGGCCGCCACCGCGGCCGGCCGGCGCCGCCGGCGGTCCGTCGCGGCGCAGCGGGGGCAGCGGGGGGTCGCTCGGCTTCATGGGCCGGCGCACGGGTTCGGGGCGCTCGATGCCGCCGACCGACTGAGAGGTGCCCGCGTCCGGCGTGGCCGGACGGCGCGGGGGCGCGGGCGGGCGGGAGGGCGCCGCGGGCGCGGCGGCCTCGGGGGCGTTCTCCGCCGGGGTTGCCGACGGAACCTCGGCGGCCGGGGCGGGCGGTGTGCCGGCGGGTGCGGGAGCCTCCGGAGCGGGCGTGGAGGGAGCGGGCGGGGCGGCGGCCTCCGGAGTGGCCGGAGGGGCCGGAGCGGCCTCCGGAGCGGCGGGGGCCGGCTCGACCTCGCGGGCCGCCGGGGGCTTGGCCTCCACGGCAGGGGCCGGGGCCTCGGGGGCCGGTGCCGGCGCCTCGGCGGTGGGCGCCGCGGCCTTCGGAGCCACGGGGGCCGTCGGGGCGCTCTCAGGCGCGGGAGCCTCCGCCGGGGCCTCGGCCTCGGGAGCCTCCGGCGCCGGCTCGCCCGCGGCCGCGCCCTTGGGGGCCGCCTTTGGCTTCGGTGGGAGCTTCGGCTTCGGCGGCGCCTTCGGCTTGGCCGCCGGCGGCTCCGGCGCGGGCTCGGGCTTGGGGTAGCGATTCGGATTCAGCGCGTGCAGGGCCTCGGCGACATCCACCGTGGACGACGCCGTCTTGACGGGCACGCCGGCCCGCTGCAGCCGCTGCAGGACCAGGGAGCTGGGAAGCCCCTCGTCCTTGGCGATCTCGTAGATCCGCTTCTTCTCCATCGCTGCCCCCAATCAATCCTCCATACCGAGTCCCGCCGCCAGGTGCGGATCGATGACGATCTCGCCCCCGATGCGGGCGCCGCGTGCAAATCCCCGGCGGGCGACGGCCCGCTCGAAGCACTCCCGACGGCGGCAGACATACAGCCCCCTGCCGCCATGCGACGCCCCATCATCGCGCATCAGGACATGTCCGTCGCCGGTCGCCACCGCCGCGAAGCGTGCGAGCGCGCCTTTCGGCGCCCGCGAACCGCATCCGAGACAGCGCCACTCCGGGACATGCCGGGTGCGCTCGTGCCCCATCGGACTACCCCTGCTCACCCTCCTGTGCGACGGGCGCGGCAACCTCGGGAGCGCCGGCGAGCGCCGCGATGCGCTCCCAGCCCTTCGCCGAACCGGCCTCCTCGATCTCCTGCGCGGTGAGCGCGCGCCCGATTGCGCCCTCGAGCTCCGCCAGCCGCACGTGGGCGGGCAGCGCGCAGAAACGCGCTCCGGCGACCGCCGCGTTCGGGCAGCGCTTGCCGTTGCGCAGCGTGGCGGCGCAGCGGGCGGTACCCGCCTCGGTCTCGTCGCCGAACTGGTCGTCGGCCTCCTCGCGGGCGAAGGTCGACTCGCTCTTGATGTCGATCCGCCAGCCGGTGAGGCGCGCGGCGAGCCGCGCGTTCATGCCCTCGCGCCCGATGGCCAGCGACAACTGGTCGTCGGGGACGATGACCGTCGCCTGGCGCTCCTCGTCGTCGACCAGCACCTCGCGCACGCGGGCCGGGGACAGGGCCTTCGCGACATAGCGCGCCGGCTCCTCGTTGAACGGGATGATGTCGATCTTCTCGCCGCGCAGTTCGCTGACGACCATCCGCACGCGCGATCCGCGCGGACCCACGCAGGCGCCGACCGGGTCGACTCCCTGGACGTGTGACACGACGGCGATCTTCGAGCGCCACCCCGGCTCGCGGGCCACGCCGCGGATCTCCACCAGGCCGTCCGCCATCTCCGGGACCTCGAGCTTGAACAGTTCACGCACGAGCTGATCGGAGCGGCGGCTCACGATGACCTGCGGCCCCTTGGTGGAGCTGCGGACCTCCTTGATCACCGCCTTGATGCGCGCGTTGTGGTCGTAGCGCTCGCTGTGCACCTGCTCGGACTCGGGCAGGAGCGCCTCGACGCGGCCGAGGTCGACCAGCGTGTAGCGCGAGTCGGACTGCTGGATGATGCCCGTCACCACCTCGCCGACACGGTCGACGTACTCGTCGTACATCATCTCGCGCTCGGCCTCGCGGATCCGCTGCAGGATCACCTGCTTGGCGGTCTGCGCCGCGATGCGCCCGAAGTTGTCGGGAGTGCGGTCGATGAAGGTGATCTCGCTCTCGTCGTAGGCGTCCCAGTCGATCTCGGGCGCGGGCGGCTCGTAGTCGGCCGGGTCGACGCCCTCGGGGATCACCTGCTCCTCCTGGGGGAGGGTGCGCAGCTCCTCGCCCTCGGGCAGAAGCACCTCGTAGACGTGCATCTCGCCCGTCTCGCGGTCGATGTCGACCCGCGCGTACTCGGCGGCGTCCGGAGTCTTCTTGTAGGCGGCGAGCAGGGCGTCCTCGAGCGCCACGACCAGGGTCTCGGAGTCGATCCCCTTCTCGCGCTCAATCTGCTTTATGGCTTCGATGATCTCTCGGTTCACCTGACGCTCCCCCCTGCCGACTCGTGCCCGGCGCCCGCGCCCTCCGGCGCGCCGCCGACACCTGCATCCATCCACACCTGCCCGGGTATCGCTCGGTCGCGCCCGGGGCACCTCGCCTCCGGCCGCGGGCTCATCCGGGTGGCTCCTCCAGAATGCGCGCGCGCCGGATGTCGCTGAAGGCCACCGACTCCACGCCCGAGCTGCCGCGCACGGTGACGCCCGACTCGTCGACGCTCTCCAGCGTCCCCGTGTGGGAGGCGCGGTGCGCACCCTCACCTGTCCGGAGCTTGACGCGCCGGCCGATCGCGCGCCGGAAGTGCTCCGGGCGTCGCATCGGCGGCTCGGGGCCGGGCGACCAGACCTCCGCGCCGTGCTCCTCGAGCAGGCCCGCGTCGGTCAGGGCGCGCGTGACGGCCACGCAGACATCGTGGTCGACCCCGTCGGGATGGTCGACGACGACGCGCATCATCTCGCCGTCGAGGGTGAACTCGAGCAGGTCGACCTCGGGCATGCGAGCGCCCAGCGCGTCCTCGACGCGCTGCTCGAGCGTCGCGTTTCCGACGTGATGAGCCATGGCCTGCCCTCCTTCCGTCCCGCCCGGGGGTTCGCGCACAAAAAAGGTGGGTTCGCGACCCACCTCCTCCCCGCCCCGACATCCGAATAGAGCGTGACCATAGCACCTCCGGCGGGCTCCTATCCCCGTGGCCGCTCGAGATCGTCGCTGTCCAGCACAAGCGTGACGGGACCGTCGTTGAGCAGGCTCACGGCCATGTCGGCGCCGAACACCCCGGCCGCCACCGGCAGCCCCTCGGACCGCAGCGCGTCGGCGTAGGCGTC
>JBKHVQ010000290.1:0-4437 GCA_046569985.1 Thermoleophilia bacterium
CGAGGGGATCGCCCTCACCGCCATCGGGGCGCGCACCCCGCGCGCCGCCCAGCCGATCGTGCCCGGCGCCACCATGACCGTGCTGCTCTCCGGCGGCGACCTGGTGCTCGGCGGCGTCGGCACCGCCACCTACGTCGACGGCCCGCGTGTCCTCGGGTTCGGCCACCCGTTCCTCGGCAGCGGCCGCTCGCGGTTCCTGCTGGGCGACGGCTACGTGTTCCAGACGATCCCCGCGCCGATCGCCGGCGCCAGCTACAAGCTCGCCGAGCCCGGCACCGTGCAGGGGGCGGTCGTCGCCGACCGCGCCGACGGTGTCACCGCCGTCATCGGCCCGCATGGCGGCATCCCCGCCGTCGCGCGGGCGCGCGATGTGACACGCGGCACCCGCAGCGAGGTGCGCGCCGTGCTGGCGCCCGACGAGCGCATCCTGCCCCTCGTCGGCGGCGTGCTGCAGACCGAGCCGGCCCTGCGTGTGCGCGACGGCATCTCGGGCGGCACGCTGCGGCTGACCATCCGCATCGAGAGCCGGTCGCTGCGCCGGCCGCTCGTCTACCGCAACATGTTCGCCGCCTACGGGGACGTGATCACGCCCTCGGCCGCCGAGCTGGCGCGGGCGCTCGCCATGCTCACCCAGAACGGCGTCAACTCGATCCCGGTCAGCCGCATCACCGTCGACCAGCGCATCGAGCGGCGCGTGCGCGCCGCCCGCCTCGTCTCGGCGCGCGTGCTGCCTCGCACCGTGCGCCCGGGCCGGCGAGCCGTGCTCGAGCTGCGTATCGCGCCATGGCGGTCCGGCGCACGCACCCTGCGCCTGCCGTACCGGGTTCCCGCGGGCCTGTCCCCCGGTGTGCGCAGGCTGGGGATCCTCCCGAACACGGGGGCCGGGTTCGACCCCGCGCCGCCCGCGCTGGACGAGGCGCTGGGCGCGTCGGTCGCCGTCTCGCCGCGGCGCGATGTGGCCGCGATGGAGGCGCGCGCGGCGAAGGCCCCCGGCCCCCGGACCCGCCGCGTGGTGGCGGCGACGCTCCGTCAGCTCGGCGGCCGCAACGATGCCGTGAGGGTCCTCCTGCCGGGCCAGGACGCGTCCGATCCCGGCGCGGGCAGGGCGCTGCTCGTCGACCACGTCATCACCGGGGGGCGGGTCGTGGCCACGGTGCGCGTGCGCCGCTAGCGCTCGCCGCCGCCACGCCCTCGGGCCGCCTGCCCCAGCACGTCGCGCGCCGCCGCCCGCGGGGTGTCGCCGCGCCCCAGCAGCCAGCCGAGCTCCGAGGAACCGGAGACCGCGATGTACCACGCGCCGTCCTCGTCGCGGTGCGGCCCGTCGATCCACATCCCGGGATGTGCGTCGCGCAGCGCGATCAGCCGGGCGTCCTCGACGGGCGGCAGCAGGGCGGCCGCATCCGCTCCGCCCAGCGCGGCGGCGTCCTCCAGGGTTGCCGCCCAGTCATCGCCGGCGTCGCCCAGGGCCTCGCGCGCCTCGGCGGGCGTCGCCCACATCGCCGTCCCCTCGCCGTCCTCGATCCAGCCGCACAGATGCGCGGCGACCATCACCTCGCGTCCGTCGTCCAGCCGCACCTCCACCAGCCCCGCCCCGGGCCGGGCACGGTCGCGCACCGCGATGCGCCCGCCGATCATCTCGATGATCAGCCGGCGCGGCACCCGGTCAGGACCCGTCGGCGGAGAGCAACTCCTCCGGGTTGACATCGCGCCACACCTGGGCGGGCAGCCCGGCGACCAGCTTCTGCGCGGGCACGTCCTTGGTCACGAGCGCCCCGGCGGCGACGAAGGCCTCCTCGCCGATCTCGATGCCGGGGAGGATCACGGCGGCGCCACCGACACGCGCGCCGCGCCGGATGATCGCGCCCTTGATCAGCGCGTGACGGGCCTCGGTGCGGCCCATGAAATTGTCGTTGGTCGTGGTCACGCACGGGGCGATGAACACGTGGTCCTCGAGCTCGGAGTACGCGGTGATGTACGAGTTCGACTGGATCTTGGTGAACGCGCCGATCGGCACGTCGTTCTCGACGCACACGCCGCGCCCGATCACCACGCCCTCGCCGATGGTGCAGCGCTCGCGCACCGTCGCCAGGTCGCCGATGATCGCGCCGGGGCCGACGACGGTGCCCGCGTAGACGAGCGCGCCGCTGCAGACGGCCGCCCCCGCGCCCAGCTCGAGCGGGGCGAGCGGCGCCTTCTTCTTGCTGGTCGACCGCGACGAGAGCTTGGGCTGCTTGCCCAGCACCACGTTGTCCTGGATCACGCAGCCGCCGCCGATGCGCGTGCCGTCGTGGATGACCACGTTCGCGCCGATCTCGACGTCCTCGCCGATCTCGACGTCCTCGCCGATCACCAGGTTCTCACGCGCCATCGGTTGCTCCCGGGGTGGGGGTTGCGGAACGGGCGGGACTCACGAGCCGACCGGGGCCAGGGACACGGGCCGCCCGCTCTCGCGCAGCGAGGTGGTCATCGCCTCGAGCACGGCCACGACCTCGGCGCCGGCGACCCCGTCGGAGGGGGTCGGCTGCCGGTCGCGCACCGCCTGGACGAAGCGCTCGCACACCAGCTTCAGCGGCTCGGTGGCCGCGATGCGCGGGATGTGGATGTCGCCGGAACGCACCTGGATGTACTCGCCGTAGGTCTCGGTGCGCGGCACGGGGCCCTTGTCGTAGACCGTGACCTTGCGCTCGGTCTCCATGTCGTCGAAGACGACCATCTTCTTCGAGCCGATCACGGTCATCTTGCGCGTCTTGTGCGGGTCGAGCCAGCTGAGATGCAGGTGGCCGATGATCCCCGAGGGGAAGGTGATGCGGCCGAAGACCACGTCCTCCACGCCCGGCTGCAGGTAGCTCTCACCGGTGGCGCTCACCTCGACCGGGCTCTCGCCGACCAGGTGCAGCATCACCGAGATGTCGTGCGGGCCGAGGCTCCACAGCGCGTTCTCCTCCTGGCGGACGATCCCCAGGTTGAGGCGGTTCCCGTAGAGGTAGAAGGTCTGCCCGAGGGTGCCGTCGTCCACCAGGTCCTTCATCGCCTTCACCGCGGGGTGGTAGACGAGGAGGTGGTCGACCATCAGCACCCGGTCGCCGGCGTCGGCGGCGCGCACCAGGTCGTTGGCGTCGTCGGCGGTCAGGGCGAGGGGCTTCTCGACGAAGCAGTCCTTGCCGGCCTCCAGCACCCGCCGGGCGAGGGGCGCGTGCGTCGGCACCGGTGTCGCGACGACGACGGCGTCGAGGGTCCCGTCGCCCAGGAGGTCGTCGAGGTTCGTTGTGAAGCGCGTGGTCTTGTACGCCGGGCGATGGCGGTCGAGGACCGCCTCGTCGAGGTCGCAGATCCACGTGAGGCGGGCGCCGGCGAGACGGTCGAAGTTCCGCGCCAGGTTGGGGCCCCAGTAGTTCATGCCCACCACCCCGATGTTCACCGGGGTTCCCGCCGCTTCCTCGCTCGCCGCCATCACAGCCTCCAGACCGAGCCCCCGGTGTCGGGGACGACATTTCGCAGGTCCACCACCATGGGGGACTCGCGCGCGACCAGCTCCCAGTCGACATCCCGGTGGTCGGTCACGACCACCACGACATCCTGTTCCTGAAGGGTCGCCGCGTCCAGCGGGCGGTTCGTCAGGCCGAGCTTGGGCAGTTCAGCGATGTGCGGGTCGTGGTACTCGACCACGGCGCCCTCATCGCGCAGCAACGAGATGACGCGCAGCGCGGGGCTCTCGCGCATGTCGTTGACGTTGGGCTTGTAGGCGACGCCGATCACCAGCACGCGGCTGCCGTTGAGGGCCTTGCGGCGGCTGTTGAGCGCCCTGCCCACCTTGGTGACGCAGATGGACGGCATCTGCGAGTTGATCTTGCCCGCGAGCTCGATGAACTCGGTGTGCATGTCGTACTCGCGCGCCTTCCAGGTGAGGTAGAAGGGGTCGATGGGGATGCAATGGCCGCCGAGGCCGGGCCCGGGCCGGAAGGGCATGTAGCCGAACGGCTTGGTGGCGGCCGCGTCGATGACCTCCCAGACGTCGATGCCCATGCGGTCGCAGAGCATCGCCAGCTCGTTGACCAGCGCGATGTTCACGCTGCGGAAGATGTTCTCGAGCAGCTTGGTGAGCTCCGCCACCTCGGGGCTGGCCACCGGCACCAGGGTCTCGCAGGCCTGGCCGTACAGGTCCATGGCGCGCCGGGTGCATTCGGGCGTGAGCCCACCGATGACCTTCGGCGTGGTGGCCGTGGTCCAGTCCTCGCGGCCCGGGTCGACCCGCTCGGGTGAGAACGCCAGGTGGAAGTCGCGGCCGGCGGTGAGGCCGGAGCGCTCCAGCACCGGCGCGACCTCCTCGCGCGTGGTGCCCGGGTACGTGGTGCTCTCGAGGACCACCAGGTGACCGGGCCGCAGCCGCGGGGCCATGCTCTCCGCGGCGCCCAGCACCGCCGACAGGTCGGGCTCGCG
>JBKHVQ010000291.1:0-1695 GCA_046569985.1 Thermoleophilia bacterium
GCGAAGAACGGCGCGCGCGGGTCGATCACGGCGAAGAGGGCGCCGATCGCCGGGCCCAGTAGGAAGCCGAGGCCGAACGCCGCCCCGATCATGCCCATGCCGTGCGCGCGCTCCTTGGGGGTCGTCACGTCGGCGACATAGGCCTGGGCGGCCGCGTACGAGGCGCCGGCGATGCCCTGGAGCACGCGGGCGATGAAGATGATCAGCAGGCCCTGCGCGAACCCGATCATCAGGAAGGCGACGACGGTTCCCACCAGCGACAGCAGGATCACCGGCCGGCGGCCATGCCGGTCGGAGACGCGCCCCAGGATCGGGGCGAAGATGAGTTGCATCACCGCGTAGGAGGCGGTGATCACGCCGATCTCGACCGGCGACGCGCCGAAGTCCTCCGCCCACAGGGGCAGGATCGGCAGCACGATGCCGAAGCCGATCAGGTCGATCAGCACGGTCGTGAAGACGATGCCCAGCGGGGTCAGCAGGAACGTCGTGCCCCCGCCGTCTCGCCCCCGGCGCCCGGTCACAGCGAGGCCGCGTCGACCGCCAGCGCGACGAAGAGCAGCGCCAGGTAGAGCAGCGAGTAGTGGAAGGTGGCCTTGGTCCAGGCGAGTCCCTCGCCCCGCCACAGCAGCCAGGACAGCGCGCAGAAGATGCCGCCCAGGACCAGGGCGCTGACGAAGTAGAAGGCGCTCGCGGCGCCCGAGGCGACCGGCAGCAGCGAGACCGCCGTCATCACGACCGACCACAGCAGCACCTGGCGCTTGGTCTCCGCGTCGCCGCGCACCACGGGCAGCATCGGCACGCCCGCGGCCGCATAGTCGCGCTTCAGGATCAGCGCCAGCGCCCAGAAGTGCGGCGGCGTCCAGTAGAAGACGATCGCGAAGAGGATCCAGGCCTGCAGATTGAGCCCACCGGTGACCGCCGCCCAGCCCACCAGCGGCGGGACGGCCCCGGCCGAGCCGCCGATCACGATGTTGTGGAAGGTCGTGCGCTTCAGCCACATCGTGTAGAGGCCCACATAGAGCGCCAGGCCGACCAGGGCGAGGGCGGCGGCGAGCGCGTTCGCGGCGATCACCAGCACGACGGCGCTCAGAGCCCCGAGCGCGATGCCGAACACCAGCGCCCGCGCCGGTGACACGCGCCCCGACACGACGGGCCGCTCCTCGGTGCGCGCCATGTGCTGATCGATGTCGCGGTCGATGTAGTGGTTGATCGCTCCGGCGCCGCCCGCGGCGAGGTAGCCGCCCACCAGCGTCCAGAACAGCAGCCACCCGTCGGGCATCCCGGCCTCGGCGATGAACATGGCCGCGGCCGTCGTGACCAGCAGCAGCGAGATGACCCGCGGCTTGGTCAGGCGGACGTAGTCGCCCACGACGCTCAGCATGCCGGTATCGCCCGCGGGCACCGCCCGGGTGCTCACGCGCGCGCCGCCAAGACCACGAGGAGCACGAGCAGGCCCACGGGCACGGCCGTCCACACGACGTGCATCGCACGGTCCAGCGCGCGGCCGCCGCGATCGGAGGCCGCGACGGCATCGCGGATGATGAGGGCGACGGCCGGGAGGGCGAGCGCCACTGCCAGCACCAACGCGAGGTCCCGCAGACTCATGTGGAGAAGATCCTGGGTGATTCCGAACGGCCGGGTGAGGGTGCGCGGGTGCGAATGGTGCCCGCGGGCGCACGTACGCGACCGGCCGGT
>JBKHVQ010000292.1:0-3871 GCA_046569985.1 Thermoleophilia bacterium
CCCGCCGCGGCCCCTCTCCCGGGGGAGGCCGCCGGGCCCCTCGCCCAGCGCCTGGTCGCCGTCGCCGAGGGGCGCCTCGGCACGCCCTACCTGTGGGGCGCGAGCGGCCCGCACCTGTTCGACTGCTCGGGCTTCGTGTGGTGGGTCTACCGCGCCGCGGGCATCGACTACCCGCGGGCCTCCACCTACACGGACTGGCCGTCGGGCATCGGTCCCGAGTTCTCGCGGGGCACCGACCCGGACGAACTGAGGGTCGGCGACCTCCTCTACCTCATCAATGACGACCGCGGGCCGGGGCACATGGGGATGTACGTGGGCGGCGGGCAGATGATCCACGCCTCGAGCGGCGCGGGCCGGGTGATCCGCAGCGATATCACCTCCGGCTTCTACCGCGAGCGCTTCGTCGGCCGGCTGCGCCACCGCGCCGTCGGAGGCTGACCCGGTCCTCACCGGCGCGCAACCGGTATAAACCGGGCGTGTTCCTCGCCCTCGCGGAGATACGGCGCGCGCGTCTTCGCTTCGGGCTCCTGGCCGGCGCGGTCGGGCTGCTGGTGTTCCTGGTGCTGTTCGTCCAGGCCATCACCGGCAACCTGATCACCCAGTTCATCGGTGCGCTCGACAACCAGTCCGCCGAGGTCCTGGTCTACGGCGCCGACGCGCGCCAGAACATCGAGGGCAGCCGGGTCACCGACGAGCAGGTCGCCGCCGTGGCCGCCGTCCCGGGGGTCGCCCGCGCGGAGCCCCTCGGCGAGGGCACCTTCTCGGTGACCGCCGGCGGGGAGACGCGCGACGCGGTCCTCTTCGGCTACGTGCTCGGTGGCCCCGGGGAGCCGACCACCCTCACCGAGGGACGGCTGCCCGCCGGCGACGACGAGGCCGTCGCCAGCGCCGGCGACGGGGATAAGGGCTTCGGCATCGGCGACCGCGTCAGTGTGCTGCCCGACGGGCGCCCCATCGAGGTGGTCGGCCTCGCCCGCGACGCCCGCTATTCGGTGTCGACGGTGCTGTTCGTGTCGTATGCGACCTACGTCGCTGCGCGTCGCACCGCGAACCCCGACGCGCTGCGGGTCACGCCGTCGGCGGTCGCGGTGGCGGTCGCCGACGGCGAGGACCCGGCCGCCGTGGCCGGGCGCATCGGCAGGGAGGTCGACGAGGTGGACGCGCTCACCCGCGCCGAGGCGGTCGACCAGTCGCCGGGCGTCAGCGCCGTGAGCCAGTCGTTCTCGGTCGTGACGCTGCTGTTCTACATCGCCATCCCGCTCATCGTGGGGCTCTTCTTCGTCATCATCACCGTGCAGAAGGCGTCGTCGCTGACGCTGTTGCGGGCGATCGGCTCCGAGGGCGGGACCCTCGTGCGCGCCCTCCTCGTGCAGTTGGCGCTTGTGCTGGGGGCGGGGGTCGCGATCGCCCTCGGCCTGCTCGCCGCAGCGGGCGTCCTGCTGGACGCCGCGGGCTTCTCGGTGGGCGTGTCCGTGGGGGCGGGCACCCTCATCACCACGGTCGTGCTCGTGGTGGTGCTCTCCGCGGTCGCGTCGCTGGCCGCCGTGCGCCGGGTGCTGCGCATCGACCCGCTGCGAGCGGTCACCGGAGCGGAGCTCGGCTGATGCGGATCGCTCTGCGCGAACTGCGCCGCCGTCCGGGGCGCTTCGGGCTCGCCACCGCGGTGCTCGCCCTGCTCACCACGCTGCTGGTGTTCCTCGGCGGCCTGCTCGACGGACTCTTCCTGGGATCGACCGGCGCCATCCGCGCCCAGCAGGCCGACGTGCTGGTGTACTCGGCCGACTCGCGCGACCAGTTCCTGCGCAGCCGCATCGACCCGGCTCTGCGCGCGCGGGTGGAGCAGACCGAGGGCGCGCGGGAGACCGGCGGCCTCGGCGTCAGCCTGGTCGGCGCGCGGCTGGCCGGCCGCGAGGAGCCGGCCGACGCCGCGGTGATCGGCTACGAGCTCGCCCCCACCGGGGTGCCCGAGACCCCGCCTCCCGGTGAGGGGTGGGCCGACACCCGCCTGCGGGCCGACGGGGTGTCCGAGGGCGACACCCTGCTGATGGGCCCCCGCGAGATCCCGGTGCGGGTGCGCGGATTCGTCGATGACACCGGCTACCTGCTGCAGGGCAGCGTCTGGGTGGCGCCGGAGACCTGGCGGGAGGTGCAGAACGCGAGCCGCCCGGATGCCGCGGTGGGCGAGGGCGTGTTCCAGGTGCTCGCCGTGCGCGGCGACGGCGCGCCCGGGGCGCTGGCCGCGGCGATCGACGCGCAGACCGGGGGGGCGACCAGCGCCCTGACGCGCGATGAGGCCGTCTACTCGCTGCCCGGCACGCGCCAGCAGAACAGCACGTTCACCGGCATCATCGGCGCGACGGTGCTCGTCGCGATCCTGGTCGTCGCGCTCTTCTTCGTGCTGCTCACCCTCGAACGCACGCCGATCTACGGCGTGCTGAAGGCGATCGGGGCCTCATCCGCGCAGCTGTTCGCGGGCGTCGTCGCCCAGGCCGTGATCGTCACCGTCCTTGCGCTGGCGGCCGGCATCGCGCTGGCGCTGGTCCTGGCGGGCTTTGTCCCCGCCCAGGTGCCGCTGCGCATCGAGCCCGGGCGGGTCGCTGCCACCGCCGGCCTGATGGTGCTCGCCGCCGTTCTGGGCATCGTCGTGTCACTCCGGCGGGTCGTGCGCATCGACCCGGCATCGGCGATCGGGAGGTCCACGTGAGCGCGCTCACCATGAGGGATGTGCGCAAGGTCTACCGCTCCGGCGACGACGAGGTGGTGGCGCTCCAGCACGCCAGCGTCGATGTCGGCGGCGACGAGATCGTCGCGCTGCTCGGCCCCTCCGGGTCGGGCAAGACGACGCTGCTGTCGATCGCCGGCGGCCTGCTCGCCGCCACAGAGGGGACGGTGACCGTCGGCGGACGCGACATCTCCGGGCTGTCGGCCCAGGAGCTGACGCGTTTCCGCCGGGAGCGGGTCGGGTTCGTCTTCCAGTCGGTCAACCTGGTGCCGTTCCTCACCGCCCGCGAGAACCTGGTGGTGGTCGACGAGCTCGCCGGCAAGCGCGGCGCCGACTCGCGCACGCGGGCCGACCGCCTGCTGGACCAGCTCGGCCTGGCGCACCGCGCCGGCAACCTGCCCGGCCAGCTGTCGGGCGGCGAGCACCAGCGGGTCGCGATCGGGCGCGCATTGATGAACGAGCCCGACCTGGTGCTGGTCGACGAGCCCACCTCCGCGCTCGATACGGCGCTCGGCGAGCAGGTGATGGAGCTGATCCGCGAGGAGATGAAGAGCCGCGGCACCGCCGCGGTCATCGTCACCCACGACCGGCGCATGACACGCTACGCGGACCGCACACTCGAGATCGTCGACGGCGTGCTGGGCGCGCCCACGTGACGCCGCCGCCCACCCACCGCGCAGGGCGCGGTGGGTGGGCGGCGCTGTCAGTCCCGTTCCGGGTCCGCCGTCGCCGGATCGGCCGGTGACGGGGTCTCCTCGGCGGCCGCGGCGGACTCTGCGAGCGCCCCCCGCATCTGCCCGGCGGCGGCGAGCGCGGCCGCCGCGTGCTCCCGCGCCTCTTCGGGCGACAGGGCGAAGTCCGGGCCGAAGGGGTGCTGGAAACACCACTCGACGATCGCGTCCGCCGCGTCGGCGGGCACCGCGTCGAAGTCCACGCCCACGGTCCACGTGTCGGGCGTGGGGCCCGGCCAGCGCGCCGCGACGGCGCCACGCACCTGCACCGGCCCGCTCATCAGCAGCAGCACCAGCGACAGCCGTTCATTCACCGCGAGTGGCTCCTGCACCACGACGCGGGCGCCGTGGCGGCTCAGGTTCGTCACGTGCGCGGCGCGTGAGGGCGCGGAGTCCCCGGCCCCGTACGCCGCCCCCA
>JBKHVQ010000293.1:0-7221 GCA_046569985.1 Thermoleophilia bacterium
ACTACGGCGACCTGGCGGTATCGACGCTGCGCCACCGCCCGCCGGGGCGTGTGCCGGTGGAGACCATCTGGAGCCCCGAGTCGGACCGCGAGGCGGCCTACGAGCGGGTACGCGCGGCCCTTCGCGAGGGGCGCCAGGCATACGTGATCTGCCCCCTCGTGGAGGAGGGGGCGGCCGCCGAGGCGCGCGCCGCGACCGTCGAGGCCGAGCGCCTCACCGCGGGGCCCTTCGCCGCCTTCCGGGTCGGGCTCGCGCACGGGGCGCAGAGGACCGAGGAGAAGCACGCCGTGATGGCCGCCTTCGCGGCGGGGGAGATCGACCTGCTCGTCGCGACGACGGTCGTCGAGGTGGGCATCGACGTCCCCAACGCGACGATGATGCTCATCGAGGGGGCCGACCGGTTCGGCCTCGCGCAGCTGCACCAGCTCCGGGGGCGGGTCGGACGCGGGGGGCACCCCGGCACCTGCATCCTGTTCGGTGAGCCCTCGACGCCCGAGGCGGAACGGCGCCTCGAGGCGGTGGTCGCCATCGCCGACGGGTTCCGCCTCGCCGAGGCCGACCTGGAGATCCGCGACACCGGCAGCCTGCTCGGCGTGCGCCAGGCCGGCCCCAGCGACCTGCGCGTGGCCGACCGGCGCCGCCACCGGCGCGAGTTGGCCGAGGCCCGCCGGCTGGCGCGGTGGATCCTGCGCGACGACCCGCGCCTGGAGCGGATCGAGCACGCGGCACTGCGCGTGGCCGTCGCGCAACGCTTCGCGTCCATCCCGCGCCTGCTGGACGCGTAGGGCGCGGTGCGCATCGTCGCCGGGACCCTGCGCGGGCGCCGCATCGCCGCGCCCGCGGGGCGCGACACGCGCCCCACCTCCGACCGCGTGCGCGAGGCGCTCTTCTCGATCCTGGGTTCCGTCGAGGACGAGGACGTCCTGGACGTGTTCGCCGGCTCGGGGGCGCTGGCCTTCGAGGCGCTCTCCCGTGGCGCCCGCTCGGCCACGGTGATCGAGCGCGCGCCGCGCGCGGTCGCCTGCATCCGGGGCAACGCCGCCGCGCTCGGGGTCGCCGGGCGCCTGCGGGTCGTGACCCGCGACTGGCGCCCGGCTCTCGCGGGCGAGGCCGCCGCGTCCCGGTGGTACGGTGTGGTCCTTGCCGATCCCCCGTACAGCCTGCTGCCGCGCATCCTCGGCGATCTCGGCCCGGCCATCGCCGCCGTCGCCGCGCCCGGGGCGTGCGTCGTGATCGAGCACGCGGCACGCGAACGCCTCGGGGCCGTGCCCGGCATCGGGGCCGCCGCCCGCACCGACCGCACCTACGGCGACACGGCGCTGTGCGTGCTGCGCCTGGAGGACCGCCGGTGAACGCCCCGCTCGCGATCTGCCCGGGAACCTACGACCCGGTGACCTACGGCCACCTCGATGTCATCGACCGCGCGTCGCGGCTGTTCTCCGAGGTGATCGTGTCCGTGACGACCGGTTCCCTGAAGAAGTCGCCGCTGTTCTCCGCCGATGAACGCATCGCCTTCGTGGAGGAGAGCGTGCGTCACCTCCCGAATGTTCGTGTGTCGGGCTTCAACAGCCTGATCACGGAGTTCGCGCGAGGAGTCGGGGCGTCGGTGATGGTGAAGGGGCTGAGGGCGATCTCAGACTTCGACTACGAGTTCCAGATGGCACAGCTCAACCGTCACCTGGCGGCTGAGATCGAGACGGTGTATCTCCCGGCGTCACCGCACTACAGCTTCGTGAGTTCCAGCGGGGTTCGCGAGGTGGCGGCGTGGGGCGGTGCGGTGGAGGACTGGGTCCCCCCGCACGTCGCGGCGGCTCTGCGCGCCCGGCATGGCATGCGTGCCGGACAAGCTTCCTGAGGAGGGTGTGGTGGACGTACTGGAATTGATCGACAAGCTGGACGACCTGATCCACAACGCGCGGGCGGTGCCGCTGACCGACCAGGTCCGCATCGACCGCGATGCCATCTACGACCTGCTCGACCAGATGCGCTCGACCATCCCCGAGGAGGTCAAGCAGGCGCGCTGGATCGTGAAGGAGCGCCAGGAGATGCTGGCCGAGGCCAAGCGCGAGGCCGACCGCATCGTGAGCGAGGCGCGCGAAGCGGCCGCCCAGCAGGCCTCCGAGCAGGAGGTCGTGAAGCTCGCCGAGCGCGAGGCGACCGACATCCTCGAGGACGCGCGCCAGCGCGAGCGCGAGGTGCGACTGGGCGCCGAGGACTACGCCGACGAGGTGCTCGGAACCCTCGAGGTCAACCTGGGCAAGTTCCTCCAGGCCGTGCAGCGCGGCCGCGAGCGGCTGCAGGGCCGCGCCGGCGAGATGGAGGAGAACGCCTCCGACCTGGCGCTCTGAGCACCCGCGACAACCGGATGGCCTCCGCCGGCGACGCGCCCATCGACCTCCGCCCGCTCGACCTCGATACCGGCGCGGCGGTCGAGCTGGAGGTCCCGCTCACCCCGATCGCGTTGCGGCTGGGCGGGCAGGACTACACGGTGGAGGACGCCGAGGTCGCCGACCTGACGGTTTCGCGGTCCCTGTCGGGGCTCTACCTGCGCCTGCGCGTGTCGGGGAATCTCGCCGGGCCGTGCTGGCGGTGCCTGGACGACGCGCGCGTCCCGATCGTGATCGACGCACGGGAGTTCGTGGCCGCGGGACGCGGCCCGGACGCGCCGTTCGACGAGGACCTCGACTCGGTCTATGTCGAGGACGACCACGTCGATGTGGCGCTCTGGGTGCGTGACGCGTTCGCCGAGTCGCTGCCCCCCACGATCCTCTGCCGCGACGAGTGCGCCGGGCTCTGCCCGGCCTGCGGGGTGAACCGCAACACCACGCCCTGCGACTGCGCGCAGACCGAGAGCGACTCCCGGTGGGATCGCCTGCGGGAGATCGCCGAGCGCATGGGCCTGCAGGACGAGGGCGGGTCCGGCACGCCGTCCTGAGCGCGCCCGGCGGGGACGCGGTGCCGAAAACGCGCACCCGCCCTTCCGCTGCGCCGCGCGGATCGCTACCCTTCCCGGGTCCTCGACCGGAGATCAGATGGCCGTCCCGAAGCGCAAGACCTCCCGGCAGCGACGCGACACGCGTCGCGCCACCCACAGCATCGAAGCCGCCCGCCTGGGCATGTGCCCCCGCTGCGCGAGCCCCGTCCGGACGCACCGCGTCTGCGGCGTGTGCGGCTACTACCGCGGCCGCGCCGTCGTCGAGATCGAGGGGTAAGTAGCCTCGCCGGAGGTTCCGGTCGTCGCCCTCGATGGGATGGGCGGCGACAACGCCCCCGCCGCACCCGTCGGCGCCGCCATCGAGGTGTCGGCCCAGGGCCTGGCGGTGCTCCTGATCGGCGATCGCGACCGGCTCGAGGACGAGCTCGCCCGTCAGGGCGCGACCTCGCGCGAGCACATCGAGATCGTCCACGCCCCCGACGAGATCCTGGGGGACGAGGAGGGCGCCCGCGCCGTGCGCGCCAAGCCCGACTCCTCGATCGCGGTGACCTGCCGGCTGGTCGGCGAGGGGCGCGCCGCCGCCGCCGTCTCGGCGGGGAACACCGGCGCGATGCTGGCCGCCGCCACCCTCTTCATGCGCCGCATCCCGGGCATCATGCGCCCGGCGATCGCCGTGGTGCTGCCGGTCGCCGGGGGTAAGCCCCTGGTGCTGCTCGACGCGGGCGCCAGCGCCGACATGCGTCCCGAGCACTACCCGCAGCTGGCGATGATGGGGCGCCTGTTCTCGCGCGATGTCCTCGGCGTCGAGGCCCCAGAGGTGGGGCTGCTCTCGATCGGCGAGGAAGAGGGGAAGGGCTCGGCCGACGTGCAGGCGGCCTTCGAGCTCCTGCGCGACACGGAGGGCTTCGTCGGGAACGTCGAGGGGCGCGACATCCCCGCCGGGACCGTCGATGTGGTCGTCACCGACGGCTTCACCGGCAACGTCGTCCTGAAGACCGCGGAGGGCGTGGCGTCGATGCTGATGAACGAGATCCGCGGCGCGGTGCTGCAGACGCTGCCCGGCCGCGTGGGAGGGGTCCTGGTGCGGCCGTCCCTGCGGCGCCTGCGCGACCGCATCGACCCCGAGCAGTACGGCGGGGCGGTTCTCCTGGGCGTCCGCGGGGTGGCGGTCATCGGCCACGGGAACTCGAGCAGCGTGGGCATCGCGAACGCCGTGCGGGTCGCCGCGCGCGGCGCCCGCGAGAATCTCGTGGGACATTTTGCCTCGGCGCTCGCGGGCGAGGCGCCCGGGGGCTCGCCGGGGGCGTAGGATTCCCGCGCTTCCCGGCGCGAGGGGTGCGTCCGGGAGGGTCTGTAGTTTGCCCAGCCAGGGCCGTGCGGCCCGGCGTGGAGATCGACGAGGGAGCACGTGGTGGATCGAGAGAAAGCCGTGGAGGAGATCCGCGCCATCCTGGTGGAGCAGCTCGGGGTCGACCCCGCGGAGGTGACGGAGACCTCGAACTTCCAGGAGGATCTCAACGCCGACTCGCTGGACCTGGTTGAGCTCATCATGGAGATGGAGGACCGGTTCAAGACGAAGATCCCCGACGAGGAGGCCGAGAAGATCACCACCGTCGGCCAGGCCGTGGACTTCGTCTTGGCGAACGGCGGCTGAACGTGCTCGCTCCCGCGGGCGCCGGGTTGGCCCGGCTGCTCGCGGGTCTGAGCGATGCGCGGCGCCGCGAGGTCCTGACGCATCGCTCGTGGGCCCGCCGGGGCCGCTCCTCGTACGAGCGGCTGGAGTTCCTCGGCGACAGCGCGCTGGAGGTGATCGTGCGTGCGGAGCTGATGAGGCGACACCCCGACGCCGACGAGGGCGACCTGTCGTGGATGCGCCAGGGCGTCGTGAACCGCGAGGTCTGCGCGCGGGTGGCCGAGCGGGCCGGCCTGGACCGGCTCTGCGTCGAGGCGGCCCCCGAGCCGCGTCGTGACGCCGCGCGCGAGCTGGTGCGCACCGTGAACGTGCGTGGCGCGCTGGCCGAGGCCGTCATCGGTGCCGCATGGCTGGAGCTCGGCCCGGAGGTCACGGCCGCTGCCGTCCTGGAGGGCTTCGCCGAGGCTCTCGACGCCGCCGTCCCCGGTGTGCGCGACCCGAAGACCTCCCTGCAGGAGGAGGCCGCCCGCCGGCATGCACGGGTGGTCTACGAACTGGTCGGGCAGGAGGGGCCGCCGCAGGCGCGCACCTTCACCAGCCGCGTCCGCGTGGACGGGCGCGTCATGGGTGAGAGGACGGGACCCTCGAAGCAGGCATCCGAGCAGGGCGCGGCGCGCGAGGCGCTGGCCGCCCTCCGCGCCCCCGAGGCGGCGACGCATGGGTGAGCCGCCGTGCTGACCCGCCTCGTCGTGAAGGGGTTCAAGTCGTTCGCCGACCCCACCACCCTGCGCCTGCGCCCCGGGGTCAACGTCATCGTCGGCCCGAACGGCTCCGGCAAGAGCAACCTCGCCGAGGCGATCCTCTGGGCGCTCGGCGAACAGCGCGCGGGACGCCTGCGGGCCGGGGGCATGGGCGACGTGCTCTACGCCGGCGGAGAGCGCCGGCCGGCGGCGCCGCTGGCCGAGGTCACCCTGGTCCTGGGCGCCGACGGCGACGGCGGATCGCAGCCGGCTGAGATCGAGGCCTCCCGCCGCCTGACCCGCGCCGGCGACGCCCTCTATCGCCTTGGGGGCGGCGCGGTCCGGCTGCTGGACGTGCAGGAGGCGCTCGCCGCCCGCGGTCTCGGCCCCGACGCCCTCGCGGTGATCCGCCAGGGGCAGGTCGAGGCGCTGTGCACCAGCACGCCCGAGCAGCGGCGCGCGATGGTGGACGCGGCCGCCGGGGTGGCTGTGGCCAAACGGCGCCGGCGCCGCTCCGAGCAGAAGCTCGCGCGGGTCGACGAGCGCCTGGTCCGCGCCCGGGACCTGGCCGGTGAGGTCAACTCCCGCGCGCAGGCGCTCGCCCGCCAGGCCCGCTCGGCCGAGCGGGCGGCTGTGCTCGACGCCGAAATCGCCGCCGCCGAGCGGTCGGTGTCGGCGGCGCGTGCCCGGGAGGCCGCCGACACGCATGCGCGGGCCATGGACGAGTTCGCGGAGGCCGCCCGCATCGCGGGCGAGGCGACCGCTGCGCTGGAGGCCGCCCGGGCCGACCGCGCCGCGGCCGAGACCGCGCGGGCGGCCGCCGGGGAGATCGTCCGCGATGCCGGCGAGCGCGCGTCGGCGCTGCGCACCGCCGCCGAACGCGTCGCGGGGAGGGTCGAGCTGGCGCGGGAGCGCGTCGCGGCCGCCGAGCGCGAGGCGGCCCGTCAGGCCGAGCGCCGGGACGCGGCCCGCGCCCGCCTGGGTGACCTGCGCGCCGCGCTGGATGCCGCCGACGCCGGGCTCGCGACGGCGCTCGCCTCGGCCGAGCAGGCGGAGGCGGCCGCCGTGGAGGCCGAGGCGGCCGACGCCTCCGCCCGCGCCGAACGGCGTCGCGCCGACGACGCCGCCTCCGCCGCGGCCGCGGCGGCCGCCTCCGCCGCGCGGGCGCTCGACGCCGCCGAACGCGACGCCCGCCATACGGCCGACGCCCACCTGCGCGCGGCCCGTGCCCTCGATGCGCTGGGCGGGGCCGTCGACCTCGATCCGGCGCGCGAGCGCGCCGAGCGGCGCCAGGAGATCGCGTCGGGGCGCCACGAGCGCTGGAGCCGCCGGGTCGAGGACGCCGCCCGGGCGGCGGCCGACGCGGCCGCCCTGCGGACGGCCGCCGACGAGCGCGTGCGCCAGGCCCGGGCGGCCGCGCGTGCCCTCGCTCCCGCCGCGGACTCCCGCACCGGCCCGGCGACGCTCGGCGACGGCCTGGAGGTCGAGGCGGGCGCCGAGCGCGCCGTCGCGGCGGCTCTGGGCGCCCGCCTCGAGGCGGTGGTGGCGGCATCCGTCGCGGAGGCCCGGGAGGCGCTCGACTCGGGTGCGTCATACGCGGTCGTCGACGCCGACGTGCCGCCGCCCGCCCCGGCGCCCGCCGGCGCGCTCGCGGTCTGGGATCTCGTCCGCGACTCCCCGCGGGGCGCGCGCGGGCATCTGCGCCGCCTGCTGGCCGATACGTGGCTGGTCGACGACATCGCGGCGCCCCCGCCCGGGTGCCGGGGCACCGTCGTCACCCGTGAGGGGCTGGCGCGCGATCTGCGCGCGGGCCTCGTGAGCAGGGCCGGCGAGGAGTGGGCCCGGCGGGCCCTGCACCGCCGGGCGCTGGAGAGCGAGCGCGAGGCCGAGGCGGAGGCCGCGGTGATCGCCGA
>JBKHVQ010000294.1:0-1848 GCA_046569985.1 Thermoleophilia bacterium
TTCCGCGGCGAGCGCGTCGATGCCCTCGATCTCGGCGAGGGCATCCTCGGCCCGCACCTCCTTGACCTCCCACCACCCGGCGGTCGCGGCCAGGCTGAAGACCCGGGCGGCCGGGAACGCGTAGGCGAGCGACGCCAGCGCGAACACCATCGGCGTCGCCCCGCCGGCGTCGAGCCCGAATGCGCCCACGGATATCTCTTCGGCGCTGTGGCCGTCGACGAGCGGCATGTACACCAGCATCACCAGGAGGAACACCGCGAGGGCCAGGGGCAGCGCCTGGATGTACCAGCGGCGGCGCAGCAGGCGGTGCACCGTGAGGCCGTAGCCCGCCATCACGAGGACGCTCAGCAGCGCGAACCAGAAGAGCCCGGTGGGGGCGGCGGTGTCGCCGCTCACCCCGAGGGCCGCATCGGTGCGCGCCTGGGTCCCCGCCCCGCCGATCAGCACCCCGAGCGAGTGGTTGAAGGTGACATCGGTGTACCCGCGTCCCTCGAACCACCCGGCGACGATCAGGAACGCGCTGCCGCCGACAAGAGCGCCCATGATCGCCGCGCTCACCCAGCGGGCGGCCGCGGCGATGGTGTGGCCCGTGGGTCGTGCGGACGCGCTGGCCATGATGGCGGAGTCCTCACCGGGTCGATGACCGGTGACACCGTGGCGGGGGCACCGGACGGATGGGTCCCACTATATTGCCGCCCGCGCCGGGTGCCACGGGGGCTCCATCGGGGCCGCTCCGCCGGAAAACGCTACAATACCCTGCCTATTTGCCCGTTACCCGCTGTATCCCCGGGAGACGAGATGGCCCAGAGTTACCAGGATCTCCTCGCCACCGCCCGCGAGCACGTGAGGGAGGTGCAGGTCAGCGACCTCGCCGCCCGGCACGCCGCCGGCGAGGCGCCCCTCGTGATCGACATCCGCGAGCAGTCCGAGTGGGACGAGGGGCACATCCCCGGCGCGATCCACATCCCGCGCAGCTTCCTCGAGAGCCGCATCGCCGGCGTGGCGGCACGCGACCGGGAGATCATTCTCAGTTGCGCGTCGGGACAGCGCTCCCTGCTGGGCGGGACGACCCTTCAGGAGATGGGCTACGAGAACGTCTCGAGCCTGGCCGGCGGGTTCTCCCGCTGGAAGCAGAGCGGTCACCACTACGACGTGCCGCGGACCCTCACCCCCGATCAGCGGGCGCGTTTCAGCCGTCACCTGCTGATCCCGGAGGTGGGTGAGGAGGGCCAGCTGAAGCTCCTCAACAGCCGTGTGCTGATGATCGGCGCGGGCGCGCTCGGCTCCCCCGCGGCCTACTACCTCGCGGCCGCCGGCGTCGGGACCATCGGGATCGTCGACGACGACGTGGTCGATGTCAGCAACCTGCAGCGGCAGATCATCCACACCACCGAGCGGGTGGGGATGAACAAGGGCGAGTCGGCGAAGCTCGCCATCGAGGCGCTGAACCCCGGGGTGCAGGTGCACGTCCACCCGGTGCGCGTGAGCCGCGAGAACGTCATCGAGCTCATGTCCGACTACGACATCGTCCTCGACGGCACCGACAACTTCCCGACCCGGTACCTCCTCAACGACGCGTCCCTGATGACGCGCACCCCCCTGATGCACGCCAGCATCCTGCGGTTCGAGGGGCACGCCAGCGTGTTCCTGCCGTACGAGGGCCCCTGCTACCGCTGCCTCTTCCCCGAGCCGCCGCCCCCGGAGCTCGCCCCCTCCTGCGGCGAGGCGGGCGTGCTCGGCGTGCTGCCGGGCCTCATGGGCAACATCCAGGCGACCGAGGCGATCAAGGTGCTGCTCGGTATCGGCGACCCGCTGGTCGGACGCCTCCTGATCTACGACGCCCTCGAG